>NZ_JBFUHJ010000031.1:0-35862 GCF_056402455.1 Paenibacillus sp. P4_A7
CAAGCGCAAAGAAATACAAGAATAAAGTTAAGACGTTCGGGATTTGGATGAAGCAGCATCGCCATGAAAAGTTGGAAATCTTAATGGCAACGATTCGCAAGAAATTAACCGGACATTACCGATATTATGGGATCACGGATAACCACCCGAATCTAGTCAAGTTTAAGAGAGAGATAGAAAAGGCGCTGATGAAATGGCTAAACCGCAGAAGCCAGAAACAAAGCTTTAATTGGGGGAGCTTCAACCAATTCCTAAAACGAAACCCATTACCGGAACCTCGCATTTATGTGAATATCTATGGGAAACGCAAGGCTAAGGCCTTTGTTCAGTAAGATGATTTGAAGAGCCGTATGCCTTAATTGGGCACGTACGGATCTGTGAGGGCTTGCAGGTCAAACCTACAAAATGGTAGGCCTGCATTCTACTCGACTCATTTCGCAAAACGACGTTATATGTAAACGCGTGTTATCAATGGAGTTGGGACAAGTAGCATAAAATATTAATAAGTGGAATAAGAATTTAAGATCAAGCCGAATAAATATTATTATTGTTTGAAGGGAGTTGTGTAGCATGTCACGAAGATTTGGTCTCTACATAATTTTAGCCATATTATTGTTCTCGATCTCAACAGTAGTTAATGCAGCATCAAATCAAACGAATTCGAGCTCATTAACGGATAAGCAAAAAGAGGAAATAAAGGCTCTAGTAGATAAAGAGTTTCAATCACAAAAAGATCAATTAAAGAAAGAGCTTTTAGAAGAATTGGGGAGAAATCAATATCAATATTATCGGAAGGATTCTCCTCCACTAGATGCTCACGATCCTCAAATAAAACTCCTAAAATAATTTGATAATTTTTATTATTAAGCTAACGGGTAACGTTAGTTCATCGCACCATGGAGCAGTTGCAGTCGGCAACGGCTCCATTTTTTCATTACGCTAACGGGCAGCATTCCTATTATGATGAAATATAAGGTTTGAAACACAAAAAGACTCCTTGGTATGATGTTAATGGGTCCCAGTTGCTGGCCAGCATCGGATCCAAAAAAACATACCAAGGAG
Organism: Paenibacillus sp. P4_A7; assembly: GCF_056402455.1. Classification (NCBI taxonomy): domain Bacteria; kingdom Bacillati; phylum Bacillota; class Bacilli; order Caryophanales; family Paenibacillaceae; genus Paenibacillus; species Paenibacillus sp. P4_A7. The sequence continues at coordinate 1,063 of NZ_JBFUHJ010000031.1, forward strand.
ACTACACTATGAATTCTACTCAAAATCAGAAAATAATTCAAATCACTTCTGCTACATTAATTGTTGGCGTAGATATCGCTAAATTCAAACATGTGGCCAGAGCACAAGACTTTCGTGGAGTCGAGTATGGAAAACCAATTATGTTTGAGAACAGTTTAGAAGGATTCGAGTGCTTCGTTAGTTGATTCCGGCAAATCATGTCGGAACACGGATAAGTTCGTAGTATGAGGTCAGCCAGTTTATTACTGGTTGACCTCTTTTATTCAAACAAAAGACACAAAAGTAATCAATGGAGACTAGTCCCCTGTCTTCGTTGGTGTTACAATAATCACTGTAAAAAAAGGGAAAACAACCCTTTAAGAAGGGTGATGCCGAATTGAAAGCATCCTGTTTTGAAAGCCCTTTCAATATTTTTTATAAAAAATGGATAGGCCACAACGATTTAGCATCACAACAACAAAATAGGAGGAAAGTGAATTGAAGAATAGAAAAACAGCACTTGCAGRAGCATCCGCCATGATCCCCTCGACGGTTCCTCATTCTGTTTTTGCGGGGGACTCCATGCCACCCACGGGCGATGCCGCATTCGGAAAAAACCAACCGGTGACCCACGGATACCGGGCTGTCGATATTGAGAATTGGTCACCGGAAACCGATCCGAACGCCAAGCGATTAAGAGCACATGTGCCTACGCAGCAAAGAAACGATGCGTTTGCCGCAACCCAAGCGAATCCGAAGCTGAGTCCGAATACCGAGTTTTTCAACCTTACTGGTGATTACGATGACGCTCCCCGTGGCGCAACGCCTTACAATAACGAGTTTTCGAACTATCTCTTTAACTTCTGGCAATATACCGATTATTATGGAGGCTGGCATGGGACTCCTACGGAAGACGTACCCTCCAGCTTATATGATCCGAATGACGCCGGGCATAACGGGGCATTTGAGTACGGCATCGTAGACCTGCCTAATCCCGCTTATACCAATGCGGCGCACAAAAACGGCGTAAAATCCGTAGCCTGCATTTTTATCCCACGCGGCGGACAACCTTATGATCTGCTGTTGAAGCAAAGAGAAGACGGAACGTTCCCGGTCGCGGAGAAGCTAATCGAGATGAAGGAATATTTCGGCTTTGACAGTTATTTTATTAACCAAGAAACGTCGATTAAACCGGAACATATTAAGATATATAAAGCATTTACAAAAACATTGGTGGATGCGGGCGTCTATACGCAGTGGTATGACACGGTAGATGATACGCAGGGCAAATTGACCTACCAGCCTTCACTTATTTCTTCGCACAGCTCGTTCGTTCGTGATGACGCAAATGGAGGAATGATTAACAACTCTATCTTTATGAACTACAACTGGAACTCGCACGACGGATGGAACAATGGAGACAGCACAGATCAGAAGTATATTAAACAGACCGTCGAAGAGGCCAAAAGTAGAGGAATCGATCCGCTTAAAACCGTCTTCTCCGGCGTTGAAGCGGGAATGGGCCGCTTTGGAGGAAGTCATAACTCGACTCGTAACTTGGATGTCATCTTAGATCCGGTGACAGGAAATCCAATGACCTCCATCGCGACGCTTGGCGGCCTTTTCGTCCAGCAAGCGCTTGACGAAAATATAGGCGACCCGAGCAAAAATGACGACCATCAGTGGATGATCGCCGAGCGCGAGCGTATGTGGTATACCGGCGTTAAGATCGATCCGACCAATTCCGACAAGCAGAAAGGATTTGCAAGACCGGATGTCGGTGTGCAGGACGCTTCGGAATGGACAGGGATATCAAGGTATATTTCAGAACGTTCGGTCGTTAATGGAAGCGCTTTTTCAACAACCTTTAATACAGGCCACGGCATGAAGTACTACGTAGACGGAAAAGTATCAAACGATGACGAATGGTCGAACATCAACTTGCAGGATATTTTGCCGACGTGGCAGTGGTGGATCGATAGCGAAGGTACCAAGCTTCAAGTCGATTTTGATTACGGCGATTCCGTGGAGAACGGCGACAAGTTCACCTATAAGCCGATCGGCGGCTACAAAGGCGGAAGCTCACTAGTCGTTAACGGCAGCTTGGACGCCAAAAATTTCTTGCGTTTATACAAGACGGATTTGGACGTTAAGAAAACAACAAAAGCTTCGATTACGTTTAATAAGTCGTCGGCAAGCGATCGCTCGGAAATTCAGCTGGGACTTATTTTCAAAGACAATCCGAAACAGGTTGAATATGTATCCGTTCCTAACAGCGGTGAAAAAACAAATGGTTATACGACAGCGGAATTGGATTTGCACGCTTACGCAGATCGGGAACTTGCCGTAATCGGACTTGCGTTTGATCCGAAGGGAGCGGCCATTGAGGGCTACCAGGTGAATATTGGAGAACTTAAGATAACGGATGGGAAAAACTATACACCAAGCCAACCTGCCGGTTTTGCTATAGAAAATCGATATGATACCGGCGAAGCCGATGTCGTCTGGAACATGGAAGATTATAGCGAGGTGAAGCAGTACAATCTCTATGCGCAGCTGAAAAATGGAAAAGAGGTATTTTGGGGCGGCGTATACGGCAGCAATTTCTATATAAAGAGCTTGGAGCCGGACGTTATGGCCCTCAAATTGACTGCTGTCGGCATCGATCAGACCGAGAGCAAACCGGCCGTCGTTGCTATTGACGACAAGGACCAACTCTCGAATGTTAACGCCATTGCAACGGTCGAAGGATTCGATATCGTCTGGGACAAGCATAACCGCGCAAGCCAAGTTCGGTTTGACGTAAGCTTTACAGACGGAAGGAAGGATACGTATACGAAAACCGTGGATTCCGCATTGGGTTTGTTCAAATGGGAAGTGCCGGTGAAGGACGATGATCGTTACCTATTGAAAGTATCCGCCTTGGATAAAGAAGGGGGAGTGCTTGACACCGTAAGTTCTTCAGGAAAAATGAAGGATCTTTATTCTGAACCGTTCGATGGTGGTTATTATATCGATGGTGATAAGCTTGGGATCGACGTCCCGTCTTCGAAGGATTGGTGGCATATGTACATTACGGTCAACGGCCAGCCAGTTAAGCCAACGGAGAACGATCAGGGTGTTACAACCGATTATTTTATTCGCGGATATCATGATCTGAATGGACTTCCTCTGCCGGAGAAGGGATCCGTCATCAGCATCGTTCTGGAGGATTATATGGGGAATATGTCCGAAATGAAATCTATTCCTTATAATTAAAAGAATGCATTAGCACCTCAAAAACCCGCTCGCTGAGCGGGTTTTTGGTATGTTATCGATAAGCTTCATTCCTTGCGAGTAGGCGTCAATCGGGTACCGAWGGAGGACGTGTCCAAATACGGCATCGTCTCCTCCGTCAGGGCGAAGTGCGGCACGCACGTCGCCAATGGGCTCGTAGAAAAGCCCGCGCCCGAGAACGCGCCTTCCGATTTGGCCATCATGGGCCGCTACGTGCTCCACCCGACCATCTTCCCCGTGCTGGAGAAGCTGGAACGCGGCGCCGGAGGCGAATTCCAGCCGTGCACCGACACCTAAAATTTATGATATGGTCACTGAACGAATTATCAACCTATTGGAAAAAGGTATTGTCCCGTGGCGCAGACCTTGGCTTTTTTAGGAGGGACTGAACTAAACGTTGAATATCATACTTCGCATATTGATGTTAGTGTTACAGTGCTTCCGTATGTGGGACCTCATTTGGATGTAGGGATAGACTCGATGAAGTTTCGTATAGATAATTCGGGAGCTGTAATGGTTCTAGAATACAAACACATTAGGGACTATGAATTGCCTCCAAACTGGCAACACATTCTTCGTTGAGCTAACGGGACACGATAGCTGAACAATGACAAGAAGGCATGAAGTTGGATCAATGGGGCTACTTTTCCACGTTAACGTGCAGGAGATCCAGATATTGGACGATTTTCATTGAGGAGGTGGGGGCTTGAACAAGTATATATTCCATATAGTTGTAAGTGTCATTTGTATTTTAATACCAGTAGTCAGCCTTATATATGGTTTGTGGGATATTCATCAACCTAAAACAGGACCAGTGGGGGATGGAAGACCAAATTACCCCACTATACCTCAATTGATACCGATTATATCTTGTTTTCTTCTTGGAGTTGGGCATTTACCTATTTCTATTATGCGATTCAGACAATACATAAAGACTCAAACAGACAAAAAGATTTAAGACAGGTATATGTATTTGTTACGCTAACGAGACACGATAGTTGAACTAACTAGGAGCAGTTTGCTGCGGCAGCTGCTCTCTTTCTTTGTTAAGCTAACGGGCAGGATAGTTTAAGTGCGTCAAGTTAAGTCATGTCATTTAGCAGGTGGAAATCCTGTTTGGGAAGACTCTAGCCAGGTCACCAATAGCGAGTCTTGGAGCTTTAAGGGTAACCTTACGGTTTAAGCGTAGACAGTCAGATACCAATATCGCAAGAAAAATAGTTCGATTTGAAGCCCTGCATGGTGTTGCGGGCTTCTTTTTTTCACAAAATAAGAGGTCATGTGGAGAAATATCTATTGCTGACTTATCGTCTATCGTCTCAAAAACGGAGCTTCTTCCTTTTCATCTATCGCTGGCAAATGGTCTATATACCGTGAAAGCGCAGGAGTGTTACTTTTGTATCCGAAGCGTTGGGCGATGAGCAGCTGTGGGATCAGAATGCGGTGTATAGCGTCAGCTATCATGCTAAGGAAGCCGTTAACTCTGATCCTGTCATCAAATCCGGTACGGCTGAAGGTCTGACTTCGATTGCGTTAAACGGTGCTTTCGAAAATTGGATTTCAGGCACGGAAGCGCAAAGCTGGACTTTCTGGGGAGATGGCTTCACAAGATCAGATTCAGTAGTCCGTACTGGGACCTATAGTCTGGTTGCTGATGGACTTCAGGCTGGACAAAATGCTGCCGGTGGTGGCGGACCGCTACAAACCTTGCCTGTGCAAGAGGGTCACTACTTTGGTGTTTTCCGCTTTAATACCGATGTCCAGACGAGTGGAAAGCTGAGCTTTGTCGTTCATCAATTGGATGTAAACGGAAACGTCACGAGCAACGTTTCCTCCGGTAAGCGAGCTGCCGTCCGTTCCTCGGGCTCTTGGACACCGTTCGAATTTCAGTTTGAAATCGCACCGGGGACCGTTTCCCTGCGTTACTTCATCATCCTGAACGATTTCAACAAGGGCGACACGATTTACTTTGACGACGTGGAAATATTCAAGAAGCAGTAGCATTCAGGAGCGCGGTGCCGGGTGTTCCCGGTACCGCGTTTTGACAATGCAACACGGGAGGACAACATAAATGCTGAGGTATGTGTCGACGTTCGACGAGCAAGATATCACGCTCATGGATGAAATCTCTCATGTCCGCAATTACCTCGATTTAATGAAAGCGCGCTATGAGCACCATTTCTCTTGCCGGATCGAAGCGGATGAAGAAGCTACAGCTTTTTCGGTCAATATTTCAGCGATTGGAATTATGTGTTCGCGGATCTGATCCTGTCAGCGCTTCCGGTGCTCATCCTCTTTCTGGTTGCTCAGAAGTATATTATTTCCGGGGTAGTTTCCGGGGCAGTAAAGGGATAGAATGGTAGAAAATACAAGTTAAGGAGATTGGATTATCCTATGTTCCAAGGGGAAATGCTGACACCAGAGCAAGTATGGAAGGATTATGACCCGAGCCTGGAGCCGTTGGAAGTCGAAGTGTTGAAGCAGTGGACGAAAGACGGGAATAGCTTCAAAGAAATGTATTTTACGGGAAAAACGATCGGCGAGGAAAAAGTCCGGATTTACGGCGTTTACAGCGCTCCGATGGGCGGTAAGCAGTTGCCTGGCATTCTGCATGTTCATGGGGGAGGGCAGACGGTTAACAAAGACATGCTGCACTATTGGAACGAACGCGGCTATGCTGCCCTATCTTTTAACTGGGGCGGCAGACGGACGGATGGCCAGGCTTATACGGACTGGGGCAGCGCGTTGGCGCATGCCAATCATCTGGACGCCGGCGAGCGAATGATGGCGACCGTCCCGAACGTGCGGGCCTCCTCCTGGTACGAATGGGCTGTAGCCGCACGGAGGGCGTTGACCCTGCTGTCCGAACAGGCGGAGGTTGACCCGGGAAAGCTGGGCGCATTCGGCGTGTCCATGGGCGGAACATTGCTTTGGACGCTGGCGGCGACGGATAAGCGTATACGTGCTAGCTGCGCCATCTATGGACTGGGCTGGCACACGTATAAGGAAGAATTCTGTCTGGCAACAGGCGATAAACCGGAATACTCCGAAGAAGCCGCTCGTATTTGGAGGGAGGGCATGGAGCCGGAAGCTTATGCGCCCCATATCCACAGCCCGTTGCTGTATATAAACGCGACCAATGATTTCTACGGCATTATGGATCGGTCGTTCAATATGCTGTCTGCCTTGCCGGAGCAGACCCCGCGAAGAGCGGCATTTACGCCGGGCTTTAGTCATTACATCCATTGGGAGCAAGGGGACAATATTCACAGATGGATGAATACGTGGTTAAAAGGGGAAGCGCAATGGCCGCAGACGCCAGAGGTTTTCATTCGGATCGATGAACAGGGCCGCTCTGAGCTTGCGATCAGTCCTGATTCTGCACAGACCGTAACCAGGGTTGAGGCCTATTATGCGTTTGGAAATCCGCATGCGGCAACTCGCCATTGGAGACCGCTCGGCACTTTCACGGGCGGCGATTCTCGGAGTGTTCTTCTCGACGTGAAGGATTACCGCGGCACGGTTTACGTATATGCCAATGTTTATTATGAATCAGGTATTTGCTTATCCAGCAACCTAGCGAAGGAAATGCTGGGCGATGTCGAGAATGCAGATTTTGCCGTGCCGGATCGAGAACGCCGTACTAATGTCATCTATGACGGCCGCGACGGACTGGGAGGATGGGTAACCAACAGTCCGAATCCGGATCCGTTTCCCCATCGATACAGCCCGATCAAGGCAGTCGCGAGCGAGGATGGGGTAAGAGGATTTCGTCCAGACGAACAGCTTTCTCCCATAACCTACAGTTTAGGTGATCCGGAATATAAGGGGAGGGAGGGCGAAGCGCTTTCCTTCCAAATCTTTAGCCGGAATGCAGCAAATTTCAAGATCATCGTGCATCGGCGCTATTATATGTCGCATTCGCGCAATTATATTTGTCCTGCCTCGCTAGAAGAACCGGGAGGATGGCAGACGTTTACCCTCATTCCGGAATCGTTCAAGCACGAAGAAAGCGGCGAAGCTTTGTCCGGCTGGGAAGATGTTAACTATTTGGAGCTGTGCAAACCAGAAGAGGGCTGGCCGGACGAAAACATATTGTTTACGAATTTCAAATGGATTTCAGTCTAACGAAATAGATGATGAGGAGAATATTCCATGAGAACGATTAAACGAGCCATACACATCGATTTCCACACGATGCCTGACATTCCAGATTTCGGAGCTAATTTCGACGCAAGGGTATTCGCTAAGACATTAAAAGATGCGCGCGTGGAATACGTGAATGTTTTTGCGAAATGTAATATCGGGTTCGCTTATTATCCGACGGAAATCGGAGTCGTACACCCGCATCTTAACTTCGATATGTTCGGACAGATCGTCGAGGAATGCCGTAAGGTTGATATTGGTGTAACTGCCTATTTCAATGCTGGCTTGGACCACGAGATGGCCCGCAAGCATCGGGAATGGACAGTTGTGAATAAGGAAGGCCAGGTCATCTATGGTGATCGGACGGCGAACTTCTTCCGTAACATGTGCTTTAACTCGGGTTACCGGGACTACTTACTGGGCATGATTCGCGAGGTGGCGGAGCGGTATCCGGTGGAAGGATTTTTCCTGGATTGCATGGTCATTAATCCGTGTTATGGCAATGAGTGTCTGGAAGGCGTGCGGAATAGTGGAAGAGATCCGCAGAATGATGAGCACGTATTGGCATTCGCCAAGGAAACGTTGCTCGATTTCTCCCGGGAAGTGAAGGAGATCGTCGGTCCCGACAAGTTCCTCTATTTGAACGGATTGGATCACGCCGATACGGAAGAGTTGCGTACGCACATCGAGATCGAATGTTTGCCAAGCGGGTGGAGCTACGATTTCTTCCCGGCTCAAGTCGCTTATGCGCGCAATCTGGGACAACAAGTGTTCTACATGACCGGAAGGTTTAATGTGAACTGGGGAGATTTCGGCGGTTTGAAAAGCAAGGCGTCGCTGCTGAACGATTGTTGGGATGCGCTTAGTAATGGTGTTCCGACGTCGATCGGCGATCATATGCATCCTCGCGATGGGCTGGAGCCGGCGGTGTTCAAGGTCATCGGAGAAATCTATGAGGAGCTGGAAAGATATGAACCGTGGACGGACCACGCCAGGGCCATTGCTGACATCGGCATCTTAACACTGGCGGGCGGCAAGCTGGATGAATGTCACAACGGTGCGGTACGTATGCTGGGCGAGTTGAAGATGACTTACGATATCATCAACGAAAACCATGACCTGTCTAAGTACAAGGTAATCATCCTGCCGGACAATGTACGGATTACGCCTGCATTAAATCCTAAGCTGGAGTTGTATATCGCGGCTGGTGGCGGCGTCATCAGCTCCGGGCACTCGGGCTTGAATCCCGAAGGCACGGCCTTCGCGCTCGAAGAATGGAACATGGCCTATGAAGGCGAAGACCCGTGGAACAACTCATACTTCCGTATGTTGGAGAATACCGGGGGAGAAGTACCAGACATGCTGTGCGGCATTTACAAACAGGGCATTCTGCTGCAGGCGAAGGAAGGCGCGAAGGAAATCGCGGAATACTGGCAGCCGTACTTCAACCGGGAGTGGGACGGATTTCATGGCAAGTTCTACACACCGGCGGATCGGTATGCGGGGCGTCCGGCGGTGGCGAGGTCGGGCAAAATCATTCAGTTCTGCTTCCCGATCTTCGGAGCGTATATGCAGTATGCCGCGAATGTTCATAAGTACATGGTAGGTTTCAGCCTAAAGCAGCTGCTGCCGGAGCCACTGATCAAATGCGAGGAGATTCCAACGACGGCTCGCGTGACGGTGACGTCGAAAGAAAACAAACGCATGGTTCATATCAAGTTGACGCATCCGGAGCCGAGGGGCAAGTACAACGTGATCGAAGACGTGCAGACACTTGTTGATGGGATCGTGTACTTGAAGGGTGACAATGCAGCGAGTGTCCATTTAGCGCCGGGGAAAGAGCCTTTGGCTTATGAGTTTGTGAACGGCTATATCCGCATTTCTCTTCCGAAGGTTAATGGATATGCAATGGTCGTTGTGGAGCATTAAATGAAGAAGGGGCTGACCGCCCCTTCTTCTCGCACTATCAGAAAGGATAGATATCTATGTGTTTAGCCTCATTTGATAGCTCAATACAAACGTGTACAGCTGTTTTGAGGACGGCGAAGCCCTTTTACTTAGACAACCAACATATGGCAGGCGAAATTTCCGATCAAAAACAACGCAAGCGACGGTTATGTAGGTACAGCTCCGGTGAATGCGTACGAGCCTAATGGCTATGGCCTATATAATATGTCAGGCAACGTGTGGGAATGGTGCGCGGATTTGTTCAGCCCGGGCTAYCATAAACTTACTTCGGCAGAAAACCCTGAATTTATAGAGCCTACCGGCAAGAAATCGTTGAGAGGCGGCTCATATTTGTGCCACCGTTCCTATTGCAACCGTTATCGCTTAGCTGCGAGAAGCTCGAATACACCTGACAGCTCGACAGGAAACTGCGGTTTTCGTGTTGCTAGGAATGTTGAAGAAATGGTACAACCTATTGATTCAATCAATTAAGCATTAACTCACAAATGGAATCCTACAACTAGATGGGATTCTATTTTTTTTTATAATAGGGTTATCTATATTTGTTACCTAGTATTTTTATTTTCCATGAAAAAGGAAATTTGTAGTTGCATGTAGAATAATGCATCGGTAACAATGCAATATATGTTTAAACAGAGGAGTCAATATGCAAAAAAATCTGCGTATGTCCACATTATTAAGGCTTTTCTTTATTGTAGTAGTCATCATACCGGTCATTTTAATTTGCGCCGTTATTTTAAATATTTATAAGCAGGATATTTTGCAGCAAAATACAGAACGCTCCATACAAACCTCGCAAGCACTGGCTTATTCTGCTAGTCAGGAAATTAGTCGAATGACTGGTTTATTTGCTTCGATCGGCGTGGATCAGGATGTAAGATCAACGGTTTCAGATGTACATATTAAGAACGGTATCGAGAAGCAATATGACAGTAATAAGCTGAAAATATTAATAGAGAAGTACACCGCCTCTGTCTCCGGCCGCGTTCTTTCGGTCAACTTCTTTTTTGACAATGGAAAGTCTTATTCCTATTTGAGAAATATGATGGAAGTGGATTCCGTCACTCGGCAACAAATATGGTATAAAGAAACGACTAGATCCCCTGATAGTGTGCGATTTTTGGGAATGCTCCCCAATACCCTTTATGGCAATTATAATTCTTATATGATGGCTGCCGCACTCTCCCCAAGTGATACCAATCCTTTATCTAAATTAGAAATGATTTTGTTTACGTTTGAAAGTGGAGCTTTCGACCATATTTTGCAGTCGCGTGATAACTCAAAATCCGTCCTTCATATTGTAAGTGAAAAAGGTGAAATTATAGCATCCAATACGATTATTGAAAGAGGCAGTTTACTTTCAAACAATAGAATTTCAGAAATTGGTCGGAATGACGAAGGGTCCTTCGTGGAGGATTCAGACGGTGTGAAAAAACTGATTACATATGCTAGAGTTGATCAAACGAGTTGGTTTATCGTACAAATGATTCCCTATTCGGATTTAATGGCTAATTATTTGAACGTTAATTCATTTGTATGGTTTCTTGCCATATTAATCATTTTGGCGTTTGTACTCGTTTCTTTTTATTTCGTCAATAACGTCACTGAACCCATTCGTGATTTGCTTCGTCAAATGGTACGTGTATCCGGTGGTGATCTCAGTGCGAGGTATACGGTATCAGGAAGCATGGAAATGGTGCGGCTGGGCAATTCCTTTAATCAAATGACAAGGCAGGTTCAAGAGTTAATCGACCAGCATGAAAGACAAGAGGTGGAGAAGCGTAAAGCTGAATTTGCCGCGCTGCAGTCGCAGATTAATCCGCATTTCCTTATCAACACTTTAAATTCCATAAAATATATGGCGCTAATTAGTAAGGCAGATAATATTCGTAACATGACTCATGCGCTGACTCGTTTATTGGCGTCCTCCTTTAATCGAGGCGGGCTGCTGACCACCATTACGGAAGAGATCGATCATTTGAAGCATTATTTATATATTATGGAGATTCGCTTTGGACGGCCTATTCAGACGGAATGGAATATCGATCCTGAGGTATCTAATCATTATTTATTGAAGCTCCTGCTGCAACCCATTCTGGAAAATAGCATTATACACGGTTTGAAAGAAATAGATTATTCGGGGAAAATAGAGGTCTCAGTCATAGCAGAAGGACAGGATTTAATCATTACGATTGCAGACAATGGAGTGGGTATGTCGGAAGAAATGATGACGCAGTCTGATGAGAGAACACCCATCCATACTTTTAGCGGAATGGGAAATCGGAATGTCCATAGAAGGATACAACTGCACTATGGTGATCATTATGGTTTGCAATATGAGCCCAATTTTCCGCGTGGCACGAAGGTAAGGATTCGAATGCCATTAATTAGTGAGCCAGATGAGGAGATAGCCGATATTTCGTTCGGTAAATAGGTTGCATAAAAGATCATGCTAGAACCAAAATAGTCATATTGATCGGATAACTTTCCATGTATGATTACATAAATGGTGATGACAGCGTTATCATTTCAAGCCGCATAGGGAGACATATAAATGAGATTTAATAAAGTAGTAGGTTCGGTTTTAATTGTAAGCCTTATCAGTATAGGTCTGCTTATTGGATACATCAACTATAATGGGACAGATAAAATCGAAACGGTCAGTACCTATAGTAAGAATCTTCAGCATGTAAAGCCAGTACCAAACGATAGTCAGCCGGTCAAAATCAAATTTGGGATTTGGGAAGCAAAAACGGATATCGAATTTTGGACTGAAAAAGTGAAAGAGTATTCCATTATTAAGCCAAATGTAACGGTTGAAGTAGAAACGATTCCGGATAACAGCGGTCAATATTTGAAGGTACGATTGGCAGCAAATGATTTACCCGACCTATTCTATCTGAAGCCGGGTCATCTGACTATTTATAAAGCATCGCTGCTTTCACTCAACTCATTAAGTGCTACGACTAGAAATAAGTATCCAGCAGTGCTGAATGGCCAAATTCTTGGTTTACCGCTTGTTTCCTTTTCGGAATATGTCTATTATCACCCCAGTATATTTCGAGAGGTTGGCGTCGAGGTTCCTCAGACATTAAATGAATTTATGAATGTACTCGAGAAGATTAAATTGCATGGAAAATACATACCCATCGCAATCGGCGGTAAAGATGAATGGACTTTTTATCCATTTATTGAGTTTGGTCCTCCTATTTTAGCAGGAAATGAATATTATTTATCAAGTATCGCTGGGATAGAAAAGCCGTTTGGGTATGATTCAGCTTTTGGGAAAGCAGCGGAGATGATCGCTAAGATTTCAAAGGATCAGCTGGCTGGACCAGATGCGCTTGGCATTGGTTTTGATCAAGCTACACAATTATTCCAATCCAATCAAGCTGCTATGATCGCTCTTGGACAATGGTATTATTCAGATCATATGTCTAAAGTGGATACCGATAATGATTTAGATGCGTTTACCCTGCCGTGGAGAGCAACGAAAGAAGACCGCCTACAGGCGGTAACAATGCCCGATCAGTTTATGGCTATTAACAAAAACTCTAAAAACACTGAAGAAACGATAGCCTTTCTGGAGTGGATGTTTAGTCCTGAAGTCTATCAAGCTTATATTAATAATTCGCAGAACTCATCTACTATGATAGATGTGACTTCTGTACTGCCCTTTTTCAATAGAGTGAACAGCAGTCATCCATTCGAGCCATTTATGTATGATGGGTTAGATGAGAAATTCGTAAAGGTGAAGAACGAAGCCCAATATGATGAGAAGAAGTTAGCACAAGAGATTTTTGCAGGTGCAAAGGTAGAGGACATATTAAAGAAGATGAATGAGAATTGGAGCAAAGCGGTTCAAATCGTGAACAACAATGGTTTTCATTTTCCATTAAATTTTGATAAATGAAAAACATAGGGGGTATATGATGGCGAAATACCATGCTTTCATCGTTGATGATGAACCTTTAGCCAGATTAGCACTTCGAGAATATATTTCTTTAACTTCTACGGATATTGAAATTGTGGGAGAGGCTGGTGACGGGGAAGAGGCGTTAGCCCTTCTTCGTGAACGACAGGATATTGACATCATTTTGGCTGATATTCAGATGCCGCGTATGAATGGGGTTGAGCTGCTTAAAGCACTTCGAGAGACCTCATTATCCCGTCAGCCATTGATCATCATGCTCAGCGCGTATGAGGACTATTCATTTGTAAGGGATTCATTTGTACTTGGCGCTTTCGATTATATGCTAAAAGCCAAATTAGACGAAGACTATATAGCACCAGTCCTGCAAAAAACGGTAGATGAATTAATCAGGCGGCAAACGGAAACGGATTCGGAAGAGCCTGTTGAAGATGAATCTGCTATTGTCAGCTCGATGCTGCATCGTCTCTCTGTATCTGATGAGACGATGCAAATGGATGATGAACAAAATGAACAATTGAAATATGGCTTGGAGCTAGTACGGAATCAATTGGGAGAGAAAAATCAAGTGGTTGCCTTAATCAGATTATCCCAGGTGATTCAGTTTGAGCATATCCATCGCTTAGTGTTGCAGACTATTCGGACAGTAACAAATACAGACCGAAATGATGGGGTATGCCGTGTATGTCGTCATGATGATCGTCATTACACGCTGTTCTTCACTTTTCCTGGGCAATGCAGCACAATGGCCATTCGAAGACTGACCCATACTGTGTTGACGGATGTAAGTATGAGACTGCGTCAGTTTCTAAATCTTAAGCTATCAATTGGGATCAGTGATGTCGGGCATGGCCTTACGCAATGGAACCGATTGTTTCGACAAGCTGAACGGTTATCCATCCTAAGCTACTATCATGGATACGATCATTTATTATATCCCGAAGCGGAAAGGCACTATAATATAGATGCGGACGATTGGAAAGAAGAGTGGACACCTATTAAGTCAGAGCTGCTGAGGACGTTAAAGGATGCAGACACTACATTATGGAGAAAACGGCTGCAGCTTGGCTTTGAGCGGCTAGTCGAACGGTTCCCCTCATCACCTGAACACATTAAGACAGCACTCAGTGATCTGATTTGGGAGGCAGGCTCTATCATTTACCAGAATGGAGTATCTTGGGAAAAGCTCCATGAGAAGTTTCCTCATCCAGTGGAACATGTTCGCAATCTGGAAACATGGGATGAAACTGTGCAGTGGGTAGAGCTATTTCTAGATTCACTTCATGAAAAACTGCATCCAAAAGCGCAACATTCAACGACTTGGCTCAGCCCCATTGTCGCCAAAGCAAAGGCGATACTTGAAAATCATTTTGATGAGGATGTTCATTTATCGAATATTTGCGAAATGGTAGGAGTTAGCGAGAGTTACCTAAGCAAACAATTCTCCAAGGAAATCGGGACTAATTTTATTTCCTATTTAACGAATTTGCGAATTGACAAAGCGAAAGAAGGCTTGGAAAACGGTTTGAAAATTTATGATGTTGCGGAGAAAGTAGGATACGTCAACCCAGAGCATTTTAGCCGGATTTTCAAGAAGGTCACAGGACTCAGTCCACTAGCCTATCGTAAAGAAAACGAAAAGCGGACCTTGTTTAATACTGTTTAAAACCGTACATGACTTGTTTCAACAGGTTGGAGGGTATGAAGGCTGTAAGCACTTTTTAGTGCTTACAGCCTTTTTGCATACTTATCTTAAGAATTGTAATTGAGGGTGAAGATTTGAACAAAAAACATCAATTTAACTTCAAAAGATATCATGTGGCTGCGCTTTCATAACTTATATAATAAAAAAACAGAATCAATATCAAGCAGCTAGAGTTCAGCGGAAGTGGACGATTGAATACAGGAAAGATACTTTAAGGGAGGTTTACAAGCAATGGGAAACAAGGTTAAAAAGAGAGTAACAACGGGGTTAGCACTTTTTCTCGTCCTGTTATCTTTATCAGCTTGCGGCAACAACGGCAACACAAAGGCGACCAACACACCGGCAAATGAAAAGCCTACTGATGCTCCAAAGACTGAAGAAACAGCTAAGCCTGCAGAGGAACCAAAATTATCGGGAGATTTAGAAATTCAATATTTCGTTGGCGGCTATGGTGATTCTTGGTGGAAAGAAGTCATTGGCGAGTTTAAAGCAAAGTACCCTGATGTGAAGATCAAAGAGTCCGCTGGCTCCCAAATAAACGAACAAATGAAGCCTCGTTGGATTCAAGGCAATCCTCCTGATGTTGTGTACATCGATGGTGCTGGATCGAACGAAACTCAAATGGTCCAAGATGATCAATTGATGGATATTACAGAATGGGTTAAGGATGCGAAAAATGTTGACGGTGAAAATCTTGTTAGTAACTTGATTGCAACTCCTCAAGATTTTGGCGGCAAAAACTTTACCATTCCATTAGTATTCGGTTCATGGGGTACTTTCTATGACTCGGCTCTCTTCCAAGAGAAGGGCTGGGCAGTTCCAACCGATTTTGAAAGCTTCATGGCAACAAGTGAGCAAATCAAAGCAGCAGGAACTCATCCGTACATTCATACAGGCAAATATCCTTACTACATTGTAGGCGGATTGTTAAACTCTGGTTTTGTTTCGGAGAATGGCGATAATCCACAAATCCTGAAGGACCAGGAAGCAGCTAAAGAAGGCTCATTTAATAACGATGCAGTTAAGAAAACATTGGCTAAGCTTGTTACTATGCGTGATAAAGAGTTCTTCGATAATGCATCATTTGGTATGAACCATACGGATTCACAAATGCTGTTCTTGCAGCATAAGGATGCTATGATTCCGAATGGCTTGTGGCTGGAAAATGAAATGAGTAAGGATACTCCAGCTGGCTTTAAATTTGGGTTCATTCCTTCTGTTATGCAAAATGCTGGCGGTAAATATGTAGCGATTCCTTACACAAGTAATATCGCAATCGCGAAGAAAGCGAAAAACCCTGAGGCTGCAAAAGCATTTGTCGAGTTTATTTTCACCAAGAAAGCAGCTGTTCGTTGGGCTGAGCTAACTGGTGCTCTTATGAACGTCAAAGCTGATCTGGAATCAACTGGCGCTAGTGAAGTAGTTAAGACAGCAATGAAATATTTTAACGGCAGTGACACGATAGTTGCACCGGTCTTTAAATTGAATGCTGATCTTGAGACAGCGCAAAACGATGCGACAATCGCTTTGCTGCAAAAAACAATTACACCTGACGAGTGGATTGATCGTATGGAGAAAGCAGCAGCGAAAGCGCGTAAATAGGTCCACCTCTCATCAAACTAACAATCAGAGGACAATGTTCCTCTGATTGTTCTTTCAAATCATAAGGGAGGAGGAATGTAACCTTGAGTTCGATTATAAAGAAAAGGAAGACTACAAAATCATGGAGTCGAGCGTTGTTTATTGCGAGCTTTTTGCTTCCGACGTTAGCCCTATTTTCTATATTTACAATCTATCCTCTTATCCGCGGACTATATTTAAGCTTCTTTGACTGGTCGGGTGGATCGGAAACGATGAATTTTATCGGGATCGACAATTATAAGGAGCTTTTTGCGGATCCCATTATACCAACAGCGATCATGAATGATTACTTCCTCGTCTTCTGGAAAGTCATACTTATCATGCTATTGGCAACTTTTTTTGCAGTTGCATTAACAAGATTAAAGCTCAAGGAATATGGATTTTATCGTGTAGTGTTCTTCTTTCCAAATATTATATCGGTAGTCGTTATCGGGGTATTGTGGAGCTTTATCTATAATCCTACGCTTGGCTTTCTCAATGCATTTTTATCGTTATTTACCGACAATCCTGTAGCTACAAACTGGCTGGGATCCCCCAATCTAGCCATGTGGTCTCTTCTCCCGCCTAGCGTCTGGGCAGGTATAGGATTTTATATGCTGCTTATCATCGCATCGATATTAGGCATTCCAAGCTCTTTGTACGAAGCGGCGGGTATAGACGGCGCGAACGAGTGGAAGCAGTTCACAAATATCACACTTCCGCTAATATGGGAGCAATTCAAAACGTCCATTATCCATATCGTTATTACGACACTGAATGGATCTTTTATAATCGTGAAGCTTATGACAGACGGTGGTCCTGATAATCAAACCCAAGTGTTAGGTTATTATTTGTATCAAATGGGCTTCAAACAATATCATCTCAGTTACGGGGCAACAATTGGTGTTCTGATTTTAGTCATATCGTTAATCACTACTTTGATTCTGAGCCGAGTTCTTCGTAGGGACACAATAGAAATGTAATGAGGTGATCAAGTGAATGAGCTTTCAACCAAGAAGCCATTGCTGCTCCTATCGAAATCGGTAATTCGAATTCTGCTGCTGTTGTGGACTCTTGTTGTCCTGTATCCAGTCCTTTGGACATTTTTGACCTCTTTAAAGGATAATCAACAGGTTATGCTGGGGAAGCCTTGGGATATTCCGACTATATTCCACTTTGAAAATTACGTAAATGTATGGAATCGTGCGCATTTTGGCGAATATTTCTTTAACTCTATTATGGTTACGGTCGGCAGTATGATCGTGTCATTAATATTGGCTGCGACTACAGCTTACATATTGGCTCGATTTATATTTAAAGGAAGAGGATTGCTGTATTTTGTTTATCTTGCTTCCATGATGATTCCAACTACGCTTGGACTAATTCCGTTGTTTTTCCTGCTGAGTGATATGCATATGTCCAATTCATTATTTGGGCTTATGATGGTTTATTCCGTCGGCACAATCGGGATCCTTCCATTTGCTATTTTCTTCTTGGTTGGCTTCTACAAAACGCTCCCAAAAGAAATAGAAGAGGCAGCTACAATTGATGGATGCTCGAATTACGGCATTTTCTTCCGGATTATGCTTCCTTTATCCAAACCGGGTCTGGTCACTGTAGGAATCATGAATGCTTTAACCGTCTGGAATGAATATATCATGGCCACCGTTTTAATAAATGACCCTGAGAAGTATACAGTTCCAGTAGGGATTGCGATTATGCAGGCGGAAATGCAGTACAGGACGGAGTGGGGCCCTTTATTCGCAGGTTTGGCCATCTCAATGATTCCTGTCATTATTATGTACGTGCTCTATCAACGGCAAATTACCGGGGGATTAACGGCAGGCGCTTTAAAGGGATAATTTCTTGGATTGCATAAGCTACAGAAATTATATTGAAAAAGGAGCGGGAATCGCGCTTCCAATGAAAAGGTAGTAGAGCTTTCGAGCTCTCAGCTGCCTTTTTTTGAATTTTTKTATGAATATTTAGTTCTGTTAGGCTCAAAACTGGAATCATTGGATGACAGATAGTGAGAAGAGGATTGTGAGAGTAGATAGTGAGACGAGCTTGCGCTTCATTTGTCATAGTTGACTGTATTTCATACAATCAACGCTTCCTCTAAACGTTTTAATTGAGGTTTGGCTGTATTTCATACAATCAAATCTACCTCAAAACACTGCATTTGGCGTTTGAATGTATTTCATCCAAGCTAATCATCGGTTTCGCCGTCAAAGAGCCATTAGAAACCTATTTGATTGGACCTTTTCCATTCAAACACGTAGAAACAAGGAAAAACCGGTGTTTGAATGGACTAAATCCATTCAAACCACTTATCCTATTACGTTTTTTAAAATGATCGTCCTATTCTGCTGCCATCTCCCCCGACCATATAGGGTTTTAGATAAACAAGTACTTACTTTATAGTTGGCCTTCTTTTATATTGTAAATTAAAGGGTATTTATTCTGGTTAACGAATTCTTCTACATAGGACGAGGAAGTAACTCTATTTTGAAGTAGAAGGAGAGTCGAAAATTGATGATAGATGATCAACTATATTTGATAACCGATTTGCCAGGTTTTACTCCTCAAGTTAGTCGCCTACTGTCGATGATGAATTATGCTCGCCATACAACTATTACTGCTATAAATGAGTTAAATACTGAACAGTTGGATTTTTTATTAGATGAACAGAGTAACTCAATAGGTGCGTTGCTGCTTCATTTTGCTGCAGTCGAATATGCTTATCAAGTGGAAACATTTGAAGGAAGAGAACTAAATGAAGAAGAATTAAGCGAGTGGGGTGCTGCTTTAGAGCTGGGGGAAAAGTGCAGAACTAGCATTCAAGGGAACAACCTTAGCTTTTATGTGGAACGATTGAATGAAGTGCGTAATAGAACGTTTGATTTGTTTAAAGCGGTCGATGATGAATGGCTGTATAAAGAAGAGCCTTTTTGGTTCAATAAACCGGCCAACAACTATTTTAAATGGTTTCATGTATTTGAGGATGAGATAAACCATAGAGGCCAGATCAGACTGATAAGAAAAAGACTGCAACAAGTATAAGCAATTCTTACATTAGAGTAGGTTTATCGTATGTGCCCGATTAGGTATCATTATTTTATAAATGAACAGTACCTTTACTGCGTACAAGAAATAGCTATAAACTTAATACAAATATGTGAAATGGTGGGATGATGATGAACAGGTTCATGAATGAACATTCATCATTGTCGCAAGGCCTAAATGAGACTGCAAAGGATGCGTATGCTTTGCAGTCCCATGTTGCTATTAGCCGTAGATGGACATTTGCTCATTTACGGTTTTTTGCATGTAAACCATTAAACCTGTTCACATAGAAAGGAGCAGTTCAGCATATGAAGAGAAGTGATTGGGAGCATTTGAATGGTCACAAAGTTTGAGTTATTTGGTTTTGGAAATTGTCTGGTTCTGGTAAGACGACTTACAAATGAAAGGATGATATAAATGAGACCTGAACAATCCTATACAATTTGGTTTTCGCAACGTACAGGAAGCACTTTATTAAATCATGCGCTTGCATCAACCGGGGTAGCAGGAAATCCATGCGAATGGATGAATGGGAGAGATCCTAACACAATAAATAAAGATGATGTCGAGCAAATGTGGGAAGCGGGCACAACACCGAATGGGGTGTTTGGTGTAAAGACCTCACTTAACCCTGAGTGGATTGATGCTTTTAGGAAGCTTTATGAACTACCTGGAACAGCAACCAAGGCTAATGTATGGCGTGAGGCATTCCCAAATTGCAACAAGCATATCTATATGACACGAAGAAATAAAGTGCGGTTAGCGGTTTCGTGGTGGAGAGCAATTGTTTCTGGGGARTGGCACAGACAGCATGGTGAAAAACCGCAGGAGCATGACATTGTTGATAAGTATAAATTCGATGCGATCAATCATTTGTTCACGGAATGTTCTATTCGTGAAGCGGCAATGGAAGAATTCTTTTCTGAAGAGGGGATTGTGCCTCTAACAATTGTCTATGAGGATTTTATTCTAGATTACGAAGGAACCGTGTTTAAAGTTTTGGAGTACTTGAATATTCCTTCGGACAACGTAATCGTATCTCCGCCTGCGTTGGATCGACTAGCAGATGATGTTACAGAAAAATGGGTTCAACGGTTCCGCCAAGAACGTCAAAAAGACTGGGAGAGAGCATCTTGGTAAACATACTTTGTTTAATTAAACGACAATCTATCGTATATCAAGGGTTACTTGACACGTCATAGTGAAAATGGATATGAGCAGGCATCTGAACAAAGTTCGGATGCCTGCTCTTTTTTGTCGTAGTTTATTATCTTTCTCACGAAACATTTTTTTCCATATTACGTCTGTAAAAAGAGGAGGGACGTTCATGAGATACTCTAGATTTTTAATGCCATTCTTGATTCTGGTTATATTTCTTATAAGTTGCAATCAACAAGCTAACTCTATGCCCGATGAAATGCCAGACGATTTTAATTTTTCAGTTCGATACGGTATTACTAGTAAAAATGAAATCAACACGTTCGAGTCAATCGTTACTAAGGATCTTGTGATGAATGGTACAATAACTACTAATATCAAACTTTCCGAAAATGATCGAAAAGATATTTACAACAAAATGCGAGAAATAAATATTTTAAAGGAATTAAAGCTGGTGTCAAAATCGAATTGTGAGAGAATTCCTTTTTCCGAAGATAGCTGGAGTATTCGAATGAATGGAAAACTATTATCATTCAAATGGTCCGAGAAGGATTGTGAGAAAACGGAAGATGCCGGAAAGCTAGAAAATTTACGTGAGTTTGTATTCAACATAGTGAAGAGCAAACCCGAGTATAAGAAGTTACCTGAAGCGGTAGGTGCCTATGAATAAACCGTGCCAGGCTGGTCCCGAGGATGAGAAGATGATTCTCGAATTGCATTTGCAAAATGAAAAATGGTTGCAAAGTATGGGATCAACACAGTGGAGTGGCTTGCTGAAAGGAAAAGATGATCATAATCTGGCGGGCGCGATCGCACAAGGAGAGGGTTTTGTTTTTCATGAAGCAGGAATGAAGGAACTGGTAGTTTACCATCATCTTACTTTTACCTACACGGGTAAGACGGATGGCTTCAGTATTTATGAAAAGCTGCTTCCAGATCTAATTGAGTAAAATAACATAAACGGCCCTACAAACCCTTTCCTATTGTAACATTTAAGTTTATTATTCGATCATTAAGGGGAAATGGCTGATAGGGCTTTTCTGTTCTTCTAGTTCGGTGAAACCATAGACTCCAAATTGTGACGAACTTGAAAAGCACTTTTTTTCCACGATAAAATAATGTATGATATTCACTTCTATTATTTCTTTCAATGGCCCCAGATTGCATACAAACTGATTTAATATGCAGAGAATGGGTAATAACTGAAGAGGGTAGAACTGTTCGGCAAATTAAAGGAGGAAGAATATAATGGTTAAAGATTTAGTTGAAAAGTTCAATACCATCATTGGAGAGAAAATGGATTTTAGTATTTCTACTGATTTATTTTCTTATGATTTTGCAAAAGTTATAGAGAGTGTGGAAATAGGGAACACAGAGTTATCTATTGTAATTAGTTTCGATGACGAGTCTAATCTATTCATAAATACAGACGAAGATACCATTATTGTTCTAGATGGATCAGATGAGGACTTTGATGATGCTATTGTAGTAGTAACTACAGAGAACACAAATATCGTTGTTTATGATTCTATATAAAACAAGTAATTAAAACAAAATTGAAGAATAGCAAGGAAATGTACAACAGCTGTCGGGTGACAACAACATATAGTCGACAGAGGCCGCGTATTTCGCGGTCTTTTTGTTTTAGGGATATATGTTCTTGTCTTTGGCGTGAAAGGCGTTGTACATTTCAAAGCTGATAACTGGAAAATTAAAGAGTCGAAAGAGACCTGGAAAAGTTAATATGGAAATGCTCGCAAAAATGATGATGAAATGGGCATGTTCTTTCAAAATCAGGCTTAGAAGTCGACAATAGAAATACCATTTTCGATTCTTCTTTTACTTTGTGTGAGATAATCTTTCGTCCAGTCATCTAGGTTAGACATGTCAAAGCTTCGGTACATCCCGGTATAAACGATGATCTCCCTTAACCTTAGAAAAAGGGGTATCTGTTTTAACCAGTAGTCAGTAATCGTGTTCTCCTTCATATAGCCCTTTAGAAAGTACTCCATGAAACGCTGACATTGTATATTTCGTTCATCAAGGCTGTCATCCCCGAAAACATAGACTAGATAGTAAAGTTGAACGGCTATATCTTCAACAAACCAGCTATACTGACACTCATCAAAGTCAAACAAGGTTATCGAGCCCTGATCTACAAAAAAGTTGCCAACGTTTATGTCTCCGTGAATGAGACCGTAAGAGTCGTTGTCCTTGTCGAGATTCATTATCCTATTGATGAGATCTTCGTAGCTTTCCAAAACCTGAAGCTGGGTTAAAGGGATAAAGCTGTCTACATTTCGCAAGTAATAGTTTTGTGTCCAGTCATGCCTCTTGTTTCGTGGTACATAGGTTTTGGCCATCCTATGCATTTTTCCGGTCAGTATACCGCATTTCTCAAAGAGATCAATATCATGCAAACAGTCTGGATATTGAGCTTTTTTACCTTGAGCTTTTTCGAACAAAGAGACTATAAAGTAAGATCTACCGATGTCCACAACTTCAAATAGACTTCCCTTGGTAGAAGGGACTGGTCTTGAAACGGAAACCCCCTTATCTGACAGATAGTGAATCCATTCAAGTTCAGCCTCTACCAGGTCAATACTACGAAGGGAACTATGAGTAAATCGTAGAATAAACTCTTTATTATTTTGTCGATATTCATAAACAAAGTTTTGAAACCCACCAATAAATTGGAGTTTTTCTAATTCTATATCATATTTTTTACAAGCTTCATCTACGATATAGTCGTTAAACAACGATTTAATTCGACTCTCCATTTTCACCCTCCAGTTCCCATAGGCTGCAGCGATTTGTGATTAAAAAAAAGCCTTTGGAATTGGCTTCCAAAGGCTTTTTGTATGATGATCTTTATCGAGAACTTATTCAACATCATAACAGAGCCTATAGAAACAGTCTATACTTTTGGGAAAAATTATAATAAAGTTGGGTTGCCGGCAAAAAAGATGAAATGGAGTGTTGTTCCTTGGAAATTTTTTGTCACCTTGATCGAACTGATTTACAGGAGTATATGGGGAAGGTTTTTGGTAAAAGTTATTTAGTTGCTAATGTATCGAGAATGCATGGTGGCGCACAAAAAGTGGTCTACAAAATAGATTGCAGAAATGGGTTTTCCTACGTTCTGTATGTGTGGGATCTTTCTATGAATTACTTTCAAGAAGAAATAGAAAATGAAGATATAAATCAACAGTCCTATGGCAGTCATTTATTTGAGATAAATAACAAGTTTTTAACGGAAAAAGGAATTAAAACGCCTATTCTTTATCATTTGGATAAGGAAAGATATCGTTACCCATTTGATTTTGCCCTCGTTGAATATATTGAAGGACATAAGGCAGAGTTCTATTTTAATCATACCGACTCACGAGTTCAACATGATGTATTTCAGCGGTTGGGAGATATGCTTTCTGGCATGCATGCCATCAAAAGTCAAATCTATGGGAAATCTAATCAAAGTGGCAACGATACGGGAGGTTGTCATCTCATACAAATGAAAAATGCAAAAGTGCAGTTAGCATATGTTTCCCAACATATTGAAAGCATGAATGCGAATCAAAGTAAGCTGCTCGATAAATTGTATGAGCTTGAATCAAGAATCGAGCCTAGAAGTCGTTATGGATTTATACATGGGGAACTAGGTCCAGACCATGTATTGGTAACTGAAAATTTAGAACCGTATCTGATTGACATTGAAGGAGCAGAGTTCTTTGATATTGAGGATGAACATAGTTTTTTAGAATTTCGATTTGGGAATTATTACAGGTACTTAAAGAATGATAAGCTGGATCATAACAGGATGTTATTTTATCGCTACCATCACCATATATCCTTAGCTTCAGCTGGTGTGAAGCTGCTGTACAGAGGTTTTCCAGATCAACAATTTGCTAGAGAGCTCGCCGACCATCATTCCAGATGTTCAATGCGATTTATTGAAGGTTAGGGGGATACTTGTGAATTTTATAGAAAGCATAGAACCCGGAATTGAACTAATCTCTGATTACAAAGAAAATAAAGTGTACAGAGATCGTTTTAATAAACTTGCTACGTTAGTTTTTGGTATAAATTTTGAAGAGTGGTTTCAAAAGGGCTGTTGGGATGATCGCTATATCTGCTATTCATTCCTGCGAGAAGATAAAATCATTGCCAATGTTTCAATCAGTAAAATGGATCTTGTGATTGATGGTTCACTTAAGAAAGCCATTCAAATTGGAACAGTAATGACTCACCCTGATTTTAGGGGAAGAGGGTTCTCTGGGTTACTGATGAAGCATGTATTAGATATTTTCGAGCATGAATGCGATATAGTTTTCTTGTTTGCTAATAACAGTGCTACTGAATTCTATCCAAAGTTTGGTTTTACAGCACTACATGAATCAAGATTCACACTGAAAATTAACGCTATCTCAAAAGTTGACTCACCTCTCCGAAAGTTAAATTGCTCGGAAAGAGAAGATTTGGAACTTATCAAGAAGCTGCTCCGGGCTCGTAAACCTATTTCAGAGCAATTTGGCATTAGCAACAATCAAGGTATCTTTATGTTCTATGCTTTATATGTATTTCCCGAATCCATCTATTACTCTCCAGAAAATGAAGCTATCGTTGTCTTTCAGCAAGAAGGTGATACGATGAATCTGTACGATATAGTAAGCCAAGATGGCGTTCTTTTAAATGATTTACTTCCTAGCATTGCTAATGAGCATGCGGAGCATATCCATTTTCACTTTACGCCAGATCAATTTACAGACAATGCACAATATGAGTTCACGGATGTAAATGAAGATCAGTTATTTGTAAAAGCTAACTTTGAGATAAACAAAAATTTAGTATTTTGTGCGCCTTTATTGGCACATKCTTAGTGGTATAAGGACAATAAGACTTATAAAGATAGATATTTGATAAAGGGTAGGTGATTGAAAATGAATCTACAACTCGCCGAAAAACAGGTGAAGGAGTGGGCTGAGGCAAACTTATATTCATTAGGGTTAAATGGCTCAAACATAGAAGTGAAGTATATTTGGAATCCAGGAGGATTTGTTAACCAGTCCTTCCGCCTATCAGACGGCGAAACGATTCGGCATGTAAAACTCGTAAACGAACGAAAAGACCCTCATCTTAAACAATGGGCACTGCTCAGTGACCATCTGACAACCAATTATAATGCACCGCGTTTGATGTCCGAGGTCACACAAGAAATTGTTCCTGGTTACTCTTATGGGTTAGTGTTTGATTTTATTAAGGGAAAGCCTTTAAGCGCAGCTTCCAATCCAAGACCTGTGATTGAACAAGTGTTGAAAGCACTAAACCATTTACATAATGATACAGAGATCAAAAAGCTAGTCACTAGTAATGCAACAGGCCCTTCCTGTTCAGATACGTTTATCGAGGAATACATTACTCGATTTGAAGAAGACCTGGAAATCATTAGAGCTGAAAAACATTTGCTTCACTTCGTGACTGAAAGCACAATAGATTGGTTTCATTCTGAAATAGAAGCATTAAGACAAATGGTAAGCCAAAACCCTGCTTTTCAGAAGAAGGCGACTGATGTCGTGCATAACGATATTAACTGGGAGAATGTGCTGTCAGATGACAACTCAAACTTTTGGATTATCGACTGRGATGACCTATCAGTCACTGGCGACGCTGCAATGGATTATTCTGTACTTCTTTGGCCGCTTTACAACTCAAAAGACTGGCCACTCTGGAAAGAGAAAGTCATCAGCTTAGCAGGCTATGACATATATGAGCGGATGATGTTTTATTTTCGAGCAACACTCCTTGATGAAGTGATTGATGTTCTTGCTGATTACATAGATGCGGAGAATATACCAGAAGTGAAAGAAATGACTCAGAAGCGCGCTAAAGAAATACATCTACGTGCTTACCCCGAATATCTAAAGCTATACGTAAATTAGGAGGGTTTGAATAATTAATGACTCATGAAAACATTTATTTAAGGCATTTTGAAAGGAACGATATTGAGGCTCTTCTTACTTTTCGATTGAGAAACCGTGAATTTGCTCAACCTTTTGAACCAATCAGGGATGAGTCATACTTTACCCTTGAAGGACATGAAATTGAAATTGTTAATGGTATTCAAGGTGTGGAAAGTGATCAATCCTATATTTTCGGGATATTTCTTAAAGATGGCGAGGAGCTTATCGGAAGAATTGCATTAACTGGTGTTGCTCGCGGCCCATTTCAAAACGCATATATTGGCTATAACATTGATGAAAAACATAACGGAAAAGGGTATGCAACAGCAGCCGTTTCATTGTGCGTAGCATTTGCCTTTGAGCAAATTGGATTGCATCGAGTTGAGGCAGGAGTTATGCCAAGAAACTTACCCTCTATTCGTGTTCTAGAAAAAGTAGGTTTTAGACATGAAGGCTCGGCCAAAAGATATTTGAAGATTAACGGCGTATGGGAAGACCACGAATTATTTGCAATAACTGCTGAAGATTAGAGAAGAAATTTTAGTTAAATCTATTTTATCCGATAAAAAGTTCGGGTCAGCGTAATACTTAGAAAGCGATACATGCTAGTTGATTCACCAATATATTAGTTTCACTTTCTGAAATTAATATTAGTTGTTATGGAAATACAGTGGTTTTAGTTTCAGTGATTGCATCTAATTCACCGGGGAGAGGGTGCGGATAGGGCTGACTGAGCAAATAAGTTCATTTCCTGATACTAAAACCCAGCGTATCTATTAACGTCGCCGATTAATTGCAAATATTGAAACTAAATGGAGGAGTACTCAAACTTTGTACCGTTTGCGAAGCTCTAGTCGCTAGTTGGGCATAAAGTCTGTACGAACTAATTCGAGCTGGGTGGTTATGTACAAACCACCCTTTTTGCGCGTATAGCTAGTCGTTGGCTGCAGACTTCTAATAGTCCGCAGCCTTTTTCAATGCAAACCCTGTGCAACATTAATTTCCACTTTCCGTCTGTATAAGAAATTAGATGCAGCTTAAAGGGGAGGATTAATATAAAATTATATGCAGGGTTAGTAATCGTTTTGGTACTTATTATTACTGGATGTCAGTCTATAACGGAATTATCGAAGGGCGACAATCAAGAAGTACAACATGCAGAAGTACAAACTGTAGACTATATTAATTTCGGAGATAAGCAATACATAAATGCGTGGGAATTAGTTGTGACAGATCCATCGGTACTAGTAAAGATCGGTGAAGTTGAACGCGGATCTCGACTGCCATTAGGAACCGAAGTTTATGAGATTATAGATTACCCTGAGAAAGATATAGTTGCAGTTAAGGATGCTAGCCAAGGACCAGGCATTGTAGGGAATATATCAGGATATAGCATTTATGTTTGGTATGAAGGACCGGATAAACCTTCTCATTATCCTGACATAACTGAAGCACAGACCAAACAAATCAAGATATATAGAGGAGTAGATCTCCTCCGTACCATAGATGGAGAAGAAGTATCGTCCTTTCTAAATCTTATGAGCCAGCAAGGACCAATTAATGAATTTCAAACGGAAGAAGCTCTCCAGTATACCGTGCTGCTTAACTCTGATCAAACTATAGGGTTGAATTATGGAATTTCGGAGAAGAACGGAGAGTATGGGCTAGATCATATTGAAAGTAAACTGCCTGCAGAGATCGCGCGTTATTTTATTGAATAAAAAACAGAGGAGAGAAAATATGAGAACAATCATTTATATGGTCAGGCACGCAGAATCACCTTTTGAGCATGGTCAAGAGAGAACACGCGGGCTTTCGCCAGAAGGGTTAGAAGAAGCGAAGCGGGTTGTCGAGTTTTTCGAGAATGTTGACGTTCATTATATGGCGTCGAGTTCCTACACTAGAGCAAAACAGACGATTCAATACTTAGCTGAAAATAAATCGTTAGATATTATAGAATTCGAGGAGCTCGTCGAGCGTCCGATTAAGGGCTTGGATTATAAAGCTACCTGGGATGTGTTGGAAGAGGCTATTCGTAGATCTTTCATTGACAAGGATTTTGCACTAGAGGGCGGCGAAACGACGCGGGCAGCACAACAAAGATCTATACCTATTATAGAGAAACTGTTGGATGAGCAACGAGGGAAAACAATAGTCATCGGAACTCATGGAAATATAATGACCATTATAATGAATTATTACGATGAACAGTATGGCTATAACTTTTGGAACAGTACTTCGAAGCCAGATATTTATAAAATGACATTTCATCGCAATCAACTGGAGCAAGTAGAGAGAGTATGGAAATGAGAGTTTTGTAATTCGTCTATTTGAAGTTTATAAAAAAAGTATCAAAAATACAAAAAGAACGATCACACCTACATTGCCCGTTGATGATTTGTCCTATAACATCTATTACGAAAGGGATGCTGGAAGCGTACACATTTCAATTCCTGTAAAGTTATTTCGTATAAAATACAAATTCATCAAAGGACGGTGTGTTTTATGAGAATTTTATATTTAGATTTAGATTCATTGCGGCCAGATCATTTGGGTTGTTACGGTTACCATCGAGAAACGTCGCCGAATATTGATCGAGTAGCGAAAGAAAGCGTGAGATTTTCCAATTACTATTGCTCGGATGCCCCGTGCATGCCATCTAGAACGGCTTTAATGTCGGGTAAGTTTGGTATACATAGTGGTCTGGTAGGACATGGTGGAACCGCCGCGGATATGAAGCGTGAAGGGAAAGAGCGCGGGTTTAGCGATCGATTGAAATCGGAGAGTCTCCCTGGAATGCTGCGAGGACTCGGATTTAAGACCACTTCAATTAGTACATTCGCAGAAAGACATTCGGTATGGACTTTTAACGCTGGTTTTAATGAAGTATTTAATGTCGGAGGCAATGGTGGGGAATCGGCAGAGGCTGTGCTGCCTACCGCTCTGAAATGGTTAGAGGATAACGCAGAGGGTGATAATTGGTTTTTGCATCTGAACTTCTGGGACCCGCATACCCCTTATAGAGCACCTGCACATGTAGGGAACCCTTTCGAGAATGATCCGATGCCTGAATGGATTACGGAAGAGGTATTCGAGCAGCATAAGCAAAAAAAGGGACAGCACAGCATAGATGACATGAATAAGCTCGCTAAAACGCATTATTTTAAATATGAACGGCACCGCAAACAAATTGAACAGCTGTCAGATCTAAGAACGATTATAGACAATTATGATAGTGCGATCCGCTATATGGATGATCATATCGGGAAAGTGCTTGATTTGCTAGAGAAGTTAAATGTGATGGAAGATACGGCTATTATCATTAGCGCTGATCACGGAGAAAACATGGGCGAATTGGGGATTTATTCAGAGCATGGAACCGCTGATCAAGCAACCTGCCGTATTCCTATGATTATACGCTGGCCTAATGGATTAAAGGGTACAGAAGATGACGGACTGCACTATCACCTTGATTTGGCGCCTACATTGGCTAGTTTGCTTAATGGTAAGAAGTCTAAATCATGGGACGGCACAAGCTATGC
This sequence comes from Paenibacillus sp. P4_A7, assembly GCF_056402455.1. Lineage (NCBI taxonomy): Bacteria > Bacillati > Bacillota > Bacilli > Caryophanales > Paenibacillaceae > Paenibacillus > Paenibacillus sp. P4_A7. The sequence goes on from NZ_JBFUHJ010000031.1 coordinate 31,411, forward strand.
AGATAGTATTTTGAAAGGAGCAAATACGGGCAGAGAATACCTTGTTCTTTCCCAATGCGCGCATGTGTGTCAGCGAAGTGTTAGATTCGAGGATTGGTTATATATTCGGTCTTATCATGATGGGTATCACGGTTTTCCTAAGGAATTGCTGTTTAATTTAAAAGAAGATCCTTATGAGCAATACAATCTAGCCAATGATAGACCCGATATTTGCAAAAATGCCGTCTATTTACTTAACGAATGGCATGATGATATGATGCTGACAATGAATGATGATATCGATCCGTTATGGACAGTTATGAAAGAAGGGGGGCCTCTCCACGCCAGAGAATATCGCGATCAAGAATAATGTTTCAGTGACAAGCACAAGTATTCAAGACCAATTACAGTTCTCTCTGTATCATATGGAGGAAGCGATTTATAAGTCTCGTAATGTTCATATTAATAAACAGTCATACTGTACCCTTTCTTATATTAAGAAAGGGAATGTTACCGTAAATGTTGAGGATCAAATCTATCATGCAAAAGCGGGAGACATCATGATTCACCGTCCGGACGTCGTCATTGACGTAAGAAGTGACAATGCAGGTATTCATTTGTTTATGAATATTGAGCTCAAGGTGCTAGGCGATGTGGATTTTTTTCAGCTATATCCGCTAAAGAACATCGTTACACTGCGGAATACGGCAAGGTTTGAGGAATGTTTTTATGAACTTTTTGATCTTTGGCAGCGGGAGCATGCATTCCGGGAAGTACAGAGTATATTTCTTGTGTTTACACTTTTGGGCGAGATTCTGAGCAGCGCCCGCAGCAATCCTGATATGGTTCCACTCGATTTGCTGAATGGAAAAGACCGGTTTCGCAAGGTTATTGGCTATATGCAAGAACATATGCATGAAAAAGTGACTAGGGATACATTAGCTGAGCTAGTTTTTATGGATCCAGTGTACTTTAGCCGCGATTTCCAAAAAATATATGGGAATACTCCGGTTGCTATGTTGAAAAAATTGCGGCTGAGAAGAGCGAAAACTCTGCTTGAAAACTCAAACCTGTCGATTAAAACAATTGCTGATCAATGTGGTTTTTACGATCAAGCTCATTTCACTCGTGCTTTTCAGGAAGCTTATCAGCTTCTGCCAAGTGAATATAGAGTTACTATTCATCATACAAAAAAGGTTCTTTTAGTGGACTAGACAAAAGGGCGGATCAGGAATWATTCCTGATCCGCCCTTTTGTTCAAATATAAGAATTTATAAGTATTCACTAATAAATGTGCTTATATATCTCCGCGATACGATTGCTTTTGCCGAAGAGGACGGCGACAGCCGTTTACGCTTGATAAGAACGGAATAGTCCAAAAAATATCTTTTATATCTAAATAAATAAATGAATATATCGGTTATTATTTATGTATTATTAAATGTTTGATCATTTTGACCTTATAACGGAAATAGTACAATAGGGGTGAGCTTGTGCAGCCTGATTTACTCTCTGGAGATGACAATGTTTATGTTTGTAAACAAATGGTTTCAAGCAGTGAGGAAGCAACTTGGACGTCGATAGATTGGACAGGTTGTAACGTTCTTGTGTTGACAGATACGGTAACGGGTCTTCCTACCAAAGAGTATACAGAAGTACGGGCTTGCTGGAGTTCTGACCATTTTCATGTATGGTTTTTAGGTAAGGATTCGAATATCGTATCGGACTTCACCGAAAGAGATGAACCGCTCTATGAGCAGGACGTCGTCGAGGTTTTCATCGACGAGGAGGGTAACGGATCCAATTACTTGGAGCTCGAGATTAGTCCAAGGAATGTCGTATTTGATGCTCAAATCGAAAACGATGGTAAAGGGTCAATTTCTGTCGACCAAACGTGGTGTTTCAAGGATCTTCTTACATCTGTAGATACGAACGGAGAAGGAAGCTTAAGTGTCTTTATTAGCATTCCGGCTAGCAATTTCTCAAAACCACTTGAAAACGGGACACGCTGGAAGGGTAATTTTTATCGAATTGATGAGGGCTTGGACGGAATACGAGAGTATCAGGCTTGGCGGCCTACAGGGGTAGTCAATTATCATATCCCATCAAAATTCGGTTCAATAGTTTTAGTTTAAATTATAAGAATTTATAAGTTTCACACTTATAATAGGCTTATAATTCACGCGAAACTTTGCTTTGCCGCAAGGACGGCGACAGCCGTTTACGCTTGACAACATTTTAAGGAGGCAATTTAAATGAAAAAAGGAATTAATATCTGGTCTTTTAAAGAAGGAACAACAATCGCGGACAGTATTCAACTAGCAAAAAAAGCAGGCTTTGACGGGATCGAACTATCATTGAATGAGACCGGAGAGCTTGGTCTTGATTCTACAGAGAAGGATATGCGTGAGATTTTGTCTCGTCTTGAAGACGCAGAGCTTGAAATAGCTGGACTCGCTACAGGTCTCTATTGGTCTTATCCAATGACGAGCGGTGATGCTTCAAAGCAGAAGAAAGCAATCGATGTTTGCAAAAAGCAGCTAGAGCTTGCGTCTATGCTTGGTGTTGATACGATTCTTGTCATTCCAGGAGCTGTTGGCGTTGACTTTATTCCAGGTGCGGAAGTAGTTGACTATGAGCATGCTTACGATCGCGCGCAGGAGTCAATTGCTAAGCTCGCTCCTTTTGCAGCAAGCGCAGGCGTATCTATCGGCATAGAAAATGTTTGGAATAAGTTTTTGTTGTCTCCACTAGAGCTTCGTTCGTTTATTGATGAGGTAGGCTCGAGCTTTGTCGGCTCTTATTTTGACGTAGGTAATGTTGTACACAGCGGTTACCCGGAGCATTGGATTCGTATACTGGGTCATCGGATCAAAAAAGTACATTTCAAAGATTATCGCCGTCAAGCAGGTGGCTTACATGGATTTGTTGACTTGCTAGCTGGCGACGTGAATTACCCGGCTGTTGTCGAGGCACTGCAAGCAATCGGTTACGATAATTATGTTACAGCAGAGATGATTCCTCCATACAATCATTATTCCGAGCAAATTATTTTCAATACATCGCTTGCAATGGATGCCATCCTAGGTCGTTCTAAGTAAATTAGCTTCGCAAACTTTTAAGGGGGATATGAGATGCTTAAAATTGGTATAATCGGATTTGGATTTATGGGAAGAATGCACTTTGACAATTATGTTCGTCTGATGGCAGAGGGTGAACAAGTTCAACTAGTCGCGATTTGTGACCTACGAATTGAAGAGCTGAAGAACGGCAGCGCTGTAGGCAACATTGCAACTGAGCAGGATGTATATGACCTGACGCCATATCGCTTATATGATGATATCCAAACGATGCTCGATAACGAGCAATTTGATGTAGTGGATGTTGCACTTCCTACTTATTTGCATGCTGATGTAACTTGTATGCTGCTTGAAAAAGGAATTAACGTACTATGTGAGAAGCCTGTTTCAGGCAACTCTGAGGATGCATGGCGTATGGTGAAAACAGCAGAGCGTACGGGTAAGACCCTGATGATCGGACAATGCTTACGTTTCTGGCCTGCATACGAATATCTAAAAGCTTGTGTTGAAGATAAGCGCTATGGCGCAGTTACTGCCGGTTTCTTTTACCGTGGCTCTGGTCTGCCGACGCCATGGTTTCTTGAAGGAGAAAAAAGCGGCGGCTGCATAACGGATATGCATATCCATGATGTTGACATGATTCACTGGCTGTTTGGAAAGCCGGACAAAGTATCAACGCTTGCTCGCAACGTTATTCCTGGAAGCGGCTATGATACAGTTTCCACAAATTATGTATACCCTGATGGTAAAGTAGTAAACGCACAAGCAGATTGGACGCTGCAGGGTGATTACGGCTTCGCGATGACTTATCGTGTTAACTTTGAAGGTGGAAATCTTATTTTTGAGAACAACCAAGTTAAAGTAAATCCGAATGATGGACCAAGTTTCATTGCTGACTTGTCACCGGATATGGGTTACTACAGAGAAATCAAATATTTTGTACATTCGGTAATTGATGGTACGCCAGTTTCCATTTGTTCACCTGAAAGTGCTGTAGGAACACTTGAAATTATTGAAGCGGAAATTCGCTCGGCTGATCGTACGGGAGAGTTTGAAATCATAAAGTAATAGCTTTATAACAATATGAAAAAACCTTGGAGCTACTTGCTATCCAAGGTTTTTTTGTAAAAGGGAGAGACGAAATGGTCTACGATAAAATCTCGAATGCGGGACAATATGCGTTTGTAAATACTAGGCTGATGAGTGCTGTTGAAGATATGCGGCTGAATCTTCAGGGTGAAACTAAGGAAACAAATGATTTCAAAAAAAATCATGACACTTTTACAACCAGCCCGAAAGAAGAAAGGCGTTACGAGGCGCATCAAAAATTCATTGACATCCATATTGTCTTGGAAGGCAGGGAGTATGTAGAAGTCAGCAATGTGTCTTGCTT
>NZ_JBFUHJ010000032.1:0-35763 GCF_056402455.1 Paenibacillus sp. P4_A7
CTTAATTATGATGGCAAAGAGTATGATAAGTCATCCATTACTGTTAAGGTTTCCTCAGTGAAGCCAGAAGACAAAACGAATAGATTCTCAGATTTCAGTGTGCATGTTACATTGCCAGCAGGTCTAGATGAAGCTTATAAGGAAAAGTTAAAATCAGTCGTAGAGCGTGCTTGCACTATCGGCAACACGTTGAGGGCTGGGGCTGAGGTTGAATTATTTGAGGTATAGGTGATTTGGGGAACTTTCTCGAAGGCTGGTGTTACCTTCTAATTTTGCTCCCTATTACAATACATGACTGATGCTAATCAATCCTACACATGGATTTTCCAAATGGCTTTACTTGAGCGGACTGTACATCCGCCTAAACAAGAAAATGCTCTTTATTTTCTGAATAACGGAATTTGTGTCCGTTCATCAATACTGTGGTTACACATGTAGAAGTCTTTAGGAGTAATATTGGACAGGGATTCAAGTTTCCTCGTCTCCACCAAGCAAATCCACAACCTCACGAGGTTGTGGATTTTTTCTTTTTTTTCTCAGCATGGTGTATATGTTTAGGGTAAACGTCCAGTGCATTATGAGAGTTCATCAATTATGACTACAAGTACTACATGGTTTCCATTTACATTTTTTACATCAAAGGATAATATTTAGTTACAAGTGAAGCTATCCATAAAAGATAATATTTGCTAATTGAACATAATTTGATCTAATTTACCTATCAGTTACTAGGGAGGCCAAATATTGTGACGGTAGAGTTGCTTTCAGTAGAGGACAGCTTTAAACATTATGATCGACAGATTGTGCCTAATTTTCAGTTTTTAGACACAGTATCCCCCAATTTTCGGTTTATGCGGATGCAACCTAAAGGAGAATTGATCGCCTCTCCCGAAACCGGTGTACAATCCACAGATAGTTCGCATATTGACCGATGTCGAGATGCGCTGAATCTCGCTCGTGAATATAGAGCGGAATTGTTCCTGACTCCGGAATATTGCATCCCGTTACAACTTATCGAAGAGATATTATCCAATCCAAAGTTGCAACCACACCCTAATACCCTTTGGTGTCTTTGCTGTGAAGGAATGTCATTATCGGAGTTTGATGATCATATGAATAAGTGGTCTGATTATGCACATGTCGGTAGAGGAACTCTTGAAGATATGATTCCTTCGTACTTTGTCGGACTACTTTTATATGTTTTCATATCTGCTGAGGGGGACAAGCTATGTATCGTTCCACAATGTAAGATTCAACCAATGCGAGAGGAATTACACGTTTGTGAACAATTAGGCTTAAGCCAAGGTCAAAAAATTGTGCTATTCGGTTCGACTACAAGGAATCGTTTGATGTCTATTATTTGCGCTGATGCTTATCACACAGGCATCAAGGATTCAAATGTTTTTTTCCCCAACAACGATGAACATAAAAACATTGTTCTTCACCCTCAACTGAATAGTTCTCCGCGTCATGAGGATATATCTGCACTTCGTAATCGCATATTCGAGCAAGAACGAGGTCAACATACGCTTTATATTACCGCTAATTGGGCTTGTGGTACATCGATTAGACTAACAGACCAACCAGAATCAATTATGCGAATAAAAAATCCGTGGTCTAGCATTTACAGGCGTAATTTTAACTTTGGTCGGACGGAGTTGAAAGAAACGTTAATTGAAGTGAGAATCCCTTAAGTGCAAACGTCGACCAGCTAGATAAGTTTTTTAATTTTAGCTTGGGTTACCTTGATGGGAATGAAATGCTTCTTGATGAACAGGAGAAAAGTTTCCGACTAAGTTATCATATTGACGATGAATGTGAGGATCATCGAGTTCGGCAAATCAGCAATGTTGTGCAACTGTTTCGGTGCCTGAAACAACTCCCACTAGATCGATATCCATCACAGATTCGACGTATTCAGGGTGGATTCAAATTTCAATTAATTGATAAGATTCCATTCAACATAATCTCTAAAAAGACTGATGTACGTGAGGGGGCTCTTGTCGCATATGTTGAAACGGCACATCAGGCTAGAAATATAGCTTTACAACTTATCGAGCATTATGGAGAGTTTGTTTATGGAGAGAAGATTTGTATATTTTCGAAGGAAGCTTTTTCAAGTGAAATAATCTATTTCCCTCAGCAAAATGATAATATAATAGCCACTAAACGCCTCGAGCAAAATGCTGATATTTCACAAGGAGGTCACTCAATTGAACCAATATCTGATTGATGCTATTACGAAGAGTGGATTAAAGTTTGTTCGTTCTCATTACATAAGGAAACAATTTGTCCTACTAGAAGCTACACATAAGGTGAATAATATGGCATTTGGACAATATTTAATACTTCCTCTTACTTACAATCAGTTGATGGAAATCTCTTCGGATTTGAATCATTATGCAGCATTTGAAGAGGAAGTTTTATCACCATTTTATTATCGGTTAAAAGGTGATTGGGGTTGGAATCTCTATCTTTGTATTGTGCTGGAGGATCGTGACCTTTCTGAAATTCCTATAGAACAATTGGCAAAAATCGAACGAGGTAAAAAATACGCAAAGAAAATAATCATAGGCTTTTCTGAGATTCATAACCGTATACCTGTCGCCAAAATCCCTGCACGAGTTACCGGCTCCGCGGCGGCGGACCCGGTGGGAGATTGGGAACAGATATTGAATCCAGCGGAACTATTTTTTTGTTTGAGTGACTATAAATCGGCAATGGTAGATGATTATCTGGAAAATAGATTTACACAACAAGAGCGCTCAACTAATCGTAGTGAAGAGGCGCCAGCAGCTCGGCAGCCAAACGGATCTATTCAATCCTTGGACTTCGGCCATACCTATCGTTCTCATTTACTTTCTGGTGCACCAACTCTGGACTTTGCTAAGGTGAATCTATTGCATGGGCCCAATGGTATGGGGAAAACCTCTGTTCTGGAGTGTATCGAACTTTCATTTACTGGAACCATTCAAAGAAATGTTTTGTCAAAAGCCAATGACCCAGAGTATTGGGACGGTTCTCTCACTTTTGCGAACGAAGAAGGAATGTTTATAGACACACCAGACGAACTGGTCAGAAAAGAGAGAGAAATAGCCTACTACAAAAATAAAGTGGGTAGAGCACGTAGTCAAATGAACCGACTTTTTCATCAATACAACTTCTTTTCCTCGGAGGCGGTTCATCAATTCTGCTATAACATAGACGAGCGTTCCAATTATCGTGATGATTTTTCCCGGGTGATATTTGGTGAGCAACTTAAAAGAATGGAAGACAGTTGGATAAAGTACAAGGATGAGTTTGTAAAACAGAATACTCGGTTACGTAAGCAAAACAAAGAACTGACAGAAAAACTTGAAGAATTACAGAGTCAAGATGTGCAACAATCGCAAATTCTGAAACAACGGGCTTCTTCGAGTGTGAAAAATATAAAAAAATGGACCGGTATATGTAAAATATCGTATCCAATGGTGGATTCTAACGATGATATCAAAGAGATAGAGGCATGGTTATTGCATCTGTCGCCACTGCTAAAAGAATTAAATGTTATTAGTCAGCCATTGTTCCATGAAGTAGTTTTATCTATTGATAATGAAAAATCGTTAATCCATGAGCTTGAAGGACGATCTAACGCTTTAGATAACAATAGACTACGGAAGGATGAAGTTATCCAACATCTGCAAGGACTTCAAAACTCGGAAGAATTGAGTGAGCAAGTGCATTCATTGCGAGTACAGGGCACTGAACTATTGGAGGCGAAATCACGATTTTCCACAATTGGAAGCACAATTCGTCAACATCAACATGTCTTCAATCAATCTCATATACGGAAAAGACGTCGTGACATTCAACAACGTAAAATTGATTTGATAAGTAATATTGCTCTTATTACCGCCTATCAGGAAGATTATAAACACCTAAGAGGAGAATCGGTCACCATATCAAGTTTGCATCAAGCCGAAATTGATATAAGACAGTTACTTACTAGTCAAGACCAAGCAGTAAAATTATTCAATAAAGCATCTGATCGAGTCCTACAGCATGAGAAGCAAGTCGGGAATCTCCAAAGACTCGCTTCCAGTCTAAAAGCTGCAGGGGCAGAGTATCTAAAGGGAAACCGAGAAGAAACACAGTGTCCACTATGTGGCCATGATCATGAAGACCATGAGACCATTTTGACTGCGATTGAAAAAGGTCTTACAATGGACGACGCGGAGATGACCACACTATTGCAGGATAAGGAAAGTAAAAGAGTAATTCTCATTAATTTAGAATCCTCAATTAAAGAACTACAGAGGCAAACTAAGATATTTCAGAAACTTGTTGAAGTTTATGATAGCGCTATACTTGAGCAACAATTCCTAGGAGTAACTATAGTACATCCTTTCACTCCAGCCTCCGTTTTTGAACTGTTTAGTCAATTGGACGACCGTTTGTTGGCTATGCAACAGGAATACCATAATAATGAAAATGATATTGAAGAACTTAATGAAAATGGCTTTACGCTTACTATAATTGAGGAATTGGAATTAAAGATTAACGATCAGGTTCTTCATTCAATAATTCCAGATGTTATGGAAATAACGACAAGTGAAGAGCTTTTATCCTTAATTGATATGGAGATTCAACGATGTGCGGATCAGTGGAATCAAATAAATACAACAATAATTAGAATAGAAGCAGATACTGAATTTCTTATTAAAGAAAAGATTGTGAAGATTAAGGAACTTGATGACTTGGAAATGTCAATTTCACAAGATGAAAGCTCTTTAATGCATTTTAGAAATGCTAGGAACGGACTCGACATTCTGCGCGGAAAGAATGTATATTTTGGAGCGACAGATTCTTGGAAGACATGGAAGTCATATTTTGAACAGTTGCTCATGGAATCAGAGTCACTTCGAATGATATTAGAGCCAGTGGTGTTGTATGAACAGAATAACCGTATAGCTACGCAAATGGAAAATGACATCAAACGCCTAGATGATCAACTCAAGCGCGGACAACAAGCAGTAGAGATACTGTCAGCCTTGCGACCTTTGGCTTCTTACAGTGAAGATTTTGTTCGAGCCAATTTTGAAGCCATTAGTAAGTTATTTGTTGCTTTGCATGCGCCAAACGAATTTTCTTCATTGGTGCTTACAGATGAAGGCCAAATAGTTGCGAAACGTAAAGGGTTTTCAGGGGAAAGCGCAATTTATCAGATGAGCACCGGGCAGCGAACAGCTGTTACATTGGCAATCTTTTTTGTTATGCACCTGGTTATGGACACTGCACCAAAGTTTCTTATGTTAGACGAACCAGTTGCGAATATGGACGAATTAAATGTATTAGGTTTATTGGATTTCTTGCGACAGTTGGCGATCACACGAAATACTCAAATTTTCTTCACCACTGCAAATTCACAAGTAGCGGCATTATTTCGGCGAAAGTTCAGCTTCTTTAAAGAAGATTTCAGATCCTATCATTTTCAACGATATCTTGAGGGCCCTGTACATATTCGATTGCAACAGTTCAAACCTCAGAAGGAAGAAGCGGTTGTTACAATTAAATTATAGGGGAGGGTAGTCCGTTAATATGCGAATTCGCGCTCAATTTTCAAGTCATGCCTGGAAGATATCGTTTTCTATTAAAAGATTTTTAATTAACTGGATATCAATTTTCGCGATCATTTGGACCTTCTTAGATTTTTCTTTGTTCTTTTTCAGTGAAGGTCAGGACGAACCATGGAAACCGTCGGTTTGGATTGTCGTCGGTGTTGACATATTAATTGCTGTGTGGATAAGCCGTCCGCGTTTAACTCGAAAAGTAAGATTAAAAGACAAAGATATTTCAATAAAACTTGTTGTCGATGATATGTTTAAAAGAAAAGATGCTACGATGATCATACCTGTTAACACGCTGTATAATCATTCCGACGTAGATGAGAAAGCCATACAAATTCAGTATCGCAACAAATATTTTGCGAATGTGTCTGAGTTTGACAGGGAATTGCAAGATCAATTGGCGAACGAAAACCATCAGGTCGTCACATTCAAAGGAAGTCAGGTAAAGAAATATCCGGTGGGTACAGTCGTCAGACTTAAAACGCCTGATAAAAGGATAAAGGCTGCTTATTTGATTGCTTCAGCAGAACTAAATGAACATGGCCGCGCCATACCGGATCGCCATCTTAAACAAACGGCTTTGATTGCGTTATGGAATTATATTGCCCTGAGGGGTAGAAAAGAATCGCTAGTCATTCCGATCATCGGTAGTGGTCGCGGACGTATAAATGTGACACGTTTCGAATTGATCCATGACATTGTAGTTACATTCTTGAGCGCGACTAAGGATTGCAAGTTTACGGAAGAACTAACGATAGTCATTCATCCGAGAGCCTTCATTCAGAATGAGTATTCATTGGACGAAATGGAAGAATACCTTCGTTATGTTGCTAAATTTGCTGTTGTCTGATGCAAAGCGATCTAGGCCCGTTTAAAGGGTTGGGAGAAGCGCTAATTACTAGTTAGTGTTTCTCTTTTTTTGGAAGCAGAGGAGAAAATGATTTTACAATCTTCTTTTTTTTGGTATTATATTAATTAAGTAAATTAATAAAAGATGGGTGTGGCTTTTATATTGAAGACTATAAAGGGAAATCAACAGTTAATCCGTACGACCAACTTAAACCTTATCATTGATTTGGTTAGAAGACAGGGACCAATCTCTAGGGCTGACGTTGCGAAAATTTTAAAGCTGAGCGCTCCAAGCGTATCTTCAAATACAGAACAGTTGTTATCTAAGGGTTTACTCGAAGAGGTTGGAGTAGGTGATTTAGTTGGCAGTGGACGTCCCCCGATTCTGTTAAGCTTTAATCAAAATTATGGTTATGTGGTTGCTGTAGATTTGGCAGGAGAGAAAATTCGGTTAGCATTAGGGGATTTAAATGGGAATGTTGTAGCAGAGAATGGAATTAAGTTTACTTTTGAGGAGTATATCACAAGCGATGATTTATTCGCAGTCGTTACCAGTATTAAAGAATTGCTGAAGATTAATAACATTCCAAATGAGAAGCTAATGGCTATATGCGTAGGTACACCAGGCATACTAAATAAAGAAACAGGTTATTTTCAGGCAGCACCACGTTTTAAAGAATGGGAAACGATAAACATCCATCAAATAATGAAAAAAGAATTCGATACTACTGTAATGGTAATAAATGATATGAATTTATTTATTACAGGAGAAAGCAGATACGGAGCGGGTAGAGGGTTCTCAAATTTGCTGGGAATCAATGTGGATGTTGGTATTGGTGCTGGGATAATCATTCAAGGGCAATTATATGAGGGCAGCCGATTAGCTGCGGGAGAAGTTGGATACTGGATTTGCGGAACCCCTGATTTTGACGAGCCAAGCAGAATGAAAGATTATTATTTAGACTCTCATTTGTCTCTTCATGCCTTAATGAATAAAGTGAGAGTTGATTTGCGAAATGGTCAATCCAGCAAAATATTAGATTACTGCCAAAACAACCTCGATAAAATTACTTTTGAGGCTTTTTGCAAGGCGGCAGTTGATCAAGATCCATATTGCTTGAGAAAAACAAAGGAACTAGTTCAGTCCATTTCGGTTGTTCTGGTCAATATGAGTCTGTTGCTCGATATAGAACTTATTGTAATTGGCGGAGATATTAAGAAATTAGGATACTTATTTATTCAACCTTTAAGAGAATTGGTTAATAAAATGGTGCCTTTGACTACCACAATTGTATATGCCGAGCACGGTGAACGGTCGGGACTTAATGGAGGGTTTGCGTTGGCATTGGACCATGTGATGTCTAACATATTAAGTGACAATTAGTTGAAAAAAATGGATTGACTTTTAATTCCACGTGACMTATTATTAAGTTAAGTTAACTAATTAAATAGAGGATAATGTTCAAAAAGTAAGTGCGGCGTTGGGGTATTAATAAATATAAAGTGACTTTAATACTCACGATTAATATCTTCAGAGGGGGTCAACCATGCAGCTCAAATCTAAGCTGGGGACGGCGCTGATCCAGTTAGCATTTATGGTCTACGCCGTTTCCATTATTTATCCATTTGTCTGGATGTTCCTTAACTCATTTAAGACCGGTCCTGAGTTTTACCAGGACATCTGGTCGCTTCCCGAGCAGTGGAGATGGTCAAATTATTCGAAAGCTTGGAATGACACGGGGTTAGGTTCTTACTTTCTTAATAGTGTTTATGTGACGGCAGTTGGAAGCGCATTAGCGGTGTTATCCGCAGCAACATCTTCGTATGTCGTCGCCAAATACAAATTTCCAGGCAGCAATATAATCTTCTTTTTTGCGGTATCGACCTTTTTAATCCCGTCTGTCGGGTCTTTGGCGGCACTGTATAAGTTGATGATTGACTTAAGCTTGTTTAATTCCCACATTGGTCTGCTCGTTCTTTATTCCGCTGGGCTGAGCATGAACTTTATTATTCTATACGGGTTTTTCAAAGGCGTTTCTTGGGAATACGCCGAAGCGGCTTATATGGATGGGGCAAATGACTGGCAAATCTTCTTTCGGATTATGCTTCCGATGGCTAAACCGGGTATTGCTGCGGTAGGACTTGTTACGATGATTAACATTTGGAACGATTATTTTCTACCCTATATCTTTCTACAGGATAAGAAGCTATTTACGATTTCGGTGGGCTTATACGATTTGGTGCTCAAGCAACAATATGCCGCTGATTGGACGACGCTATTTGCTGCTCTGACACTGTCCACAATTCCAATTATGATCGTATACTTCTTCCTTCAGGATCGTTTGATCAGCGGATTAACGACAGGAGGACTTAAAGGATGAGGAAACGATTCATTCCAATACTAATAGTGGTGGTGGCTATGTTGATTACATCTTGCAGTGACAGAAGCAATGAAGAAAAACAACAGGATTTGAAAGCGTTTCCTATTGGAATGTGGGTTTCACCCCCAGTGGATCAAATTACAATGGAGCGTTACCGGGAAATTAAAGAGGCTGGTATCAATTTTGTAATCGGTTTCAGAGAATATGAGGGCGGATTAGAAGCGATTAAGAAGTCACTTGATTATGCGGATGCGAATGGGTTGAAGGTACTGGTACGTGACCCTCATATCAATACGTTGACCGAGGAGAAGCTTGGAGAAATAAAGGATATGATTGCTCCCTATACTAGCCATCCTGCTTACATGGGACAAGTGTTTTATGATGAGCCTTCGATTAGCCAGTACGAATTATTGTCGGCAAAAAAAGCGGAATATCAGAAGCATGCTTCGAATGGACTCGCCTATGTGAATCTCTTTCCTACATATGCCTCACTTGAACAAAAGGGGGGGACATATACGGAATATGTGCAGCAATATTTCGAGCAATTTAAGCCTGAAGTGTTGTCATATGATCACTACCCATTTCTGACGGAATCGAAGGATGCTTCCTTAGGCATTACTGAAGACTACTTTTATAATTTAGAGCAAATAAGGGCGGCGGCGGTAGAACACAATGTGCCATTCTGGTTATTCATTCAGACATTATCGATTAACCTTTCACATCGTGACCCAACCGAGGAGGAAATACGCTGGCAGGTTTATACTAGCTTGGCTTATGGGGCTAAAGGAATTCAGTACTTTACGTATTGGACGCCGCAATCGGGAAGAGAATCGTTTGGCAGCGGTATGATCGATCTGGAAGGCAATAAGACAAAGCATTACGAGGAAGTGAAGCGGCTCAATATGGAGGTACAGGATATAGGTTCTAAGCTGTTGGATTTGAAGTCGGAAGGAGTAATCCACTACGGATCAGAACCACCATTAATAGCAAATCCAATGCAGGCTTTCGAACCAATAGCCAGCATATCGGGTGACCCTGCCGTTATTGGTTGCTTCAGCGCTGAGAATGGACGAAAAAGTGTAATGGTCGTCAATTCCAGCTACCGTGAGTCCGGTACTACCTCTCTTCAATTGAAGCCCGAAGTGAAGAAGGTTACGTTGTGGAAGAACGGTGCGCTGGAGGATAAAAAGGTAACTGACGGTAAGGTGGAACTCGAGCTATTGCCTGGTCAAGGTGTCTGGCTTGAATTTCAGAAGTAAGACAACAGGCCACTAATTGCGGATCAGGCTTGTTTTGTCAGAAGGAGTACAAGCCTGTACGTTTAGATCTTGTTGTTTTATATAAATGAAAAAAAATGATATAAGGGGTGTTATCGCAATGAAGTTAACGGTGAAAAGAAATGGGTTTTCCATATTGACGGCAGTATTGATCGTACTTGTTCTACTGGTAAGTGCTTGTTCGAATTCTAAAGGTAATGGCGGTACGAATGGGAATCAGACGCAAGAAGCGAAGGGCGATACTGAGAATAAGGTTGAAAAGAAGGTTCTGAAGGTCTCATTCTTTCAAGGTGGGTTCGGAGATGCTTGGTTTAAAGAATTGAAAACACAATTTGAAGCCAAGCATGAGAATGTAACGGTGGAGCTTGAGGGCGATCCAGGTATTATGGAGAAGATGGGTCCACGCTTTGAATCCGGAGCTAACCTGCCGGATGTTGCTTTTCTGACCAATACACACTGGCAAATGTGGGCAGCACAAGGTTACTTGTCTGATTTAACGGATGTATATGAAGGGCAAGGGTTAGATGGCATTACCATTAAAGAATCATTAAATGACGCCGCACGGCAATATGCTCTTTACCAAGATAAAGCTTACAACATTCCTTGGTCCGATGGTTTGCTGGGCATGGCTTACAACAAAGGCATGTTTGAAGAGAATGGCTGGAAAGTTCCGTCCACTTGGACCGAGTTCTCAACATTAGCTGAACAAATCAGTGCGAAAGGTATTTCGCCCATCGTATATCCCGGAAAGGTTGCAGGTTATTGGGACTTTATCGTGAAACCGATGATGGTTCAAGCGGGGGGCTTTGAATTCCTAGAAGAGCTGTTGAATGTGGATTCACCTGATGCGTACAAGAATCCAGCAAGATTGGTAGCGCTGCAGCAGTTTGAAGCGATATTTAAAAATAAGTGGACGCTGAAAGGCTCTGAAGCTCTAAACCATACCGAAGCCCAGATGGAGTTCGTTAACGGCAAAGCCGCAATGATTCCGAACGGCAATTGGCTGGAGATTGAGATGAAAGCGTCTACGCCAGAAGGCTTCCGAATGGCGATGATGCCTGTGCCGACGGTGGATGGCGCTAAGGAAAAAGACCTGTTTTTCAGCATGGTTGGCGATATCACGGTCGTGCCTGCGAAAGCGAAGGAGCAGGAATTGGCAAAAGAGTTTATTATCTTTGCTTCATCTAAAGAAATGAATCGCAAATTCACGGAATTAACGGGCAACTTCAGACCATTCTTATATTCGCTTGAAGGCCTGGAAGTATCGGAATTCTCACAAAGTGTTATGGATATTATGCAGAATAATAAACCGTTCACATTCAATACGAATAATCCAATGTTCCTCAAGATGCAAATGTACCCTTCAGGCGATGCTTACGGAAATATCGTATTCGGATCCAAAACAGCAGAGCAGCAATATAACGATGACCTTAAATTTGCTAATGACAAGTGGGAAGAGTATAAGAAAGAAGTTGGCATGAAGTAAAGAAGACTTCACTTCAGGTGCCGGCTGCAGGTCAAGAGGCCATCGATTGCACTCGGGTCGAGGGTCTCTTGAGCCGGCTTCTCCAAGCTTCAACGAAAGAAGGGGATAACTTTGCAATGGATGTCTAACCGCTCGAAGAGAATGCGCTTGTTATTTATTCTATCCATGACGATCTATCCTGTGGCGCATTATTTGCTTTTTACAGTTTATGTGAATATCAATACGATTGTTTATGCATTCAAACGGTGGAATATCACGACCGGAAATATCGATTGGGTTGGCTTTGACAATTTCTCTTCAATAATCGAAAAAGTGTTTACAGAAGCGCCCTTTAAGTATGCTTTGCGAAATACGCTGCTTTGGATTCCGCTGAATGTTCTTGTATTGCTGCCCCTTGCGCTATACGTGGCCTATATATTTTCCAAAAAAATAAGGTTTCATAACTTTTATCGAATTGTGTACTTCTTTCCTTCCATCATATCAATTGTCATTATTGCTATGGTCTTCTCCTTTATGGTAAGTCCAAATATTGGAGTTGTGAATGCGATTCTGGAGGCGKGGGGATTTGAGAGCTTGCAGCGCTCCTGGCTTGGTGATCCGGCAACGGCGCTTGGAACGGTTTTCTTCTTCTGTGTTTGGGCAGGTATTGGATTTAATGCGGCAATCCTTCTGGGGGCAATCGGGCGCATACCCCACGACTTATATGAAGTAGGACAGTTAGAAGGCATTACTAAGATAAAGGAGCTAACAAAAGTTGTGGTTCCGATGATTTGGCCGACCATTTCTACTCTTGTTATTATAGGGACTAGTGGAGCATTCACAATCTTCCTTCAATCCAAGCTGTTGACCAATGGTGGTCCTAACTTCTCGACGAACACGGCAGCGCTTCAAATCGTTGACTTGGTATCGGATGGTCAGTATGGAACAGCCTCTGCTTTCGGTGTTCTGCTTGCCCTTGTAGGTTTTGCTGTGACATTCATCATCAAGTTTTTCCTCGACAGGACTGCGACAGTCGAATATTAGAAAACCATTTTTCAGATTAAGCTCGTTCAACACTAATGAATTTGAAATCGTTAGCCGTATACCACTCGGGAGGCAGCTTGCCTTCAATGGCTACAGCGCTTCCTGCTACTTTCTTCTGGCAGCCAAACAATAGCTCATTGCCGCTGCTAATTGGCTATTTCGAGGACCAAGCAGGTGAGGAGTATATTATGGTAGTCAATAAGAATACGGGCAGCGGACAAACCGCAGCATTCACAATATCGACGGGGTATTCTAACGTGAAGGAAGTCTCAAAGGCAAACGGGCAATTAGTAGACACGAATTATCAGTCGGGGACGGGGCAAATATCAGTTTCCTTCTTACCTGGAGAGGGGAAATTGTTTAAACTACAGCAATAACAAAAGCATTTAGTAGCAAAGCATAAAATAAGGCCATCGTCCAACAGGACGATGGCCTTATTTTATGTAGTGTGTAACAAGCATGTGTGGCGTAACTGTAATTAATCTTGATTGTTATATTAACAAGTGACATCGAGATTACTTAGTATGACTAACGCAATGCTGGCGAATTATGGCGACCAGTTCATCAACAGATCGGAGCGGGTGTTTTTTTATCATAAATGTTGTAAAAATTCATGAGCGATTGTGCTAAATGTCACAGTAAACAGAAAAACGAGTCATTATACTTAAGCCGAATGAAAGGAGTTGTTGTTGTGGAAGCAGTGGATTTGGCCAGATTACAGTTTGGTGTTACAACCGTATATCACTTTTTGATTGTCCCGTTGTCTATTGGATTAGCRTATATTATCGCTTTTATGCAGACGATGTACGTAACCAAGAACGATGAAAAGTACAAACAGCTAACAAAATTTTGGGGTCGTATATTTCTTTTGAACTTTGCAGTTGGTGTAGTTACGGGTATCATGCAGGAGTTCCAGTTCGGTATGAACTGGGCGGATTTTTCTCGGTTTGTAGGTGCCGTATTTGGCGGCCCGCTTGCGATCGAGGCGCTCGTTTCTTTTTTCTTGGAATCTACATTCCTTGGCATTTGGATTTTTGGCTGGGATCGTCTGTCGAAGAAGATGCATTTGGCATGTATTTGGCTCGTAGCGATAGCGGCTACATTGTCAGCATTATGGATTCTAAGCGCTAACGCGTTCATGCAGGAGCCAGTTGGGTTTGAGATCGTGAACGGACGCGCGGAGATGACTAATTTCTTTGCCTTGCTTGGTAATAAGCAGCTATGGGTTGAGTTCCCGCATGTTATTTTCGGAGCGCTTGCAACCGGCGCGTTTTTCGTAGTTGGAATTAGTGCTTATAAAATTATGCGTAAGCAGCAGGTGGATTTGTTCAAAATATCCTTTTCCATTGGTATTGTCTTAGCACTTGTATCCAGTATTTTGACAGCAACAGCTGGTCATTCGCAATCGCAGCATTTGATGAGCTCCCAGCCGATGAAGATGGCGGCTGCCGAAGCACTTTGGCATACGAGTGGAGAAAGTGCGCCATGGACGGTTATAGCTTCAATTGATCCAAAGGCGCAATCAAACGGTTTTCAAATTGAAATTCCTTACGCGCTAAGTATTCTAAGCTATAACAAGCTTACAGGCAGTGTACCAGGAATGCTAGAACTGCAGGCTGAATATGAGCAGAAGTATGGACCTGGTGACTATATTCCACCTGTTCGGACGACCTTCTGGAGCTTCCGAGTTATGGTTGGGTCAGGCATGCTTATGATTTTGCTTGCTCTCTTTGGAACATGGTCAATCATTCGCGATCGCCTGGAAAAGTATCGAAAATATTTGAAGTTTATGGTCCCGGCAATTRCACTTCCTTTTATTGCGAATTCAGCAGGGTGGATTATGACTGAAGTTGGGCGTCAACCGTGGGTTGTGTTCGGTTTGCAAAAGACGGGAGAAGGTGTATCCCCTTTAGTATCACCGGGTATGGTCGCGACTAGCCTAATTGGCTTCACCCTTGTTTATGGCCTATTGGCTGCAGTCTTTATTTATCTGGTCGTACATTTTACACGCAAGGGCGTGGAAGTGGATGAGCATGAGCCACATGGCAGCTCTAATGCCAAACAAGAACACACCACGGCGATATAATGCCGAATTTATATGCGGGAGGCAAGGGCTATGCTAGAATCCTTGTGGTTTTTTCTAATCGCCACGCTGTTTGTCGGCTTTTTCTTTCTGGAAGGTTTTGATTTTGGCGTGGGTATGCTCGCTCGGTTTCTAGGGAAAACAGATACCGAACGAAGAGTACTTATTAATACAATTGGTCCGTTCTGGGACGGCAACGAAGTATGGCTGATCACTGCGGGGGGCGCAATGTTCGCGGCATTCCCGAATTGGTACGCTACGCTGTTCAGCGGATTTTACATGGCGCTGTTCATTATGCTTATAGCGCTGATTGGACGAGGCGTTTCATTTGAGTTTCGCAGCAAGCTGGATAATCCAAAATGGCGCGCTACCTGGGATTGGATCATTTTCTTCGGCAGCTTGCTTCCACCGCTGCTCTGGGGTGTAGCTCTAGCTAACTTGATGAGAGGTATACCGATTGATGAAAATATGAATTACATCGGTACATTCTGGGATTTGATCTCGTTCTACTCTGTGATGGCAGGTATCAGTATCGTACTGCTATTCCTGCTTCATGGCGCATTGTTTCTTTCGTTGAAAACAGAAGGTGTGCTGCGTGACAGAGCGAGAGCGCTGGCACTTCGAATTGGACCGCTGACAAGCGTCGTTTTACTCGTCTTTGTCGTATTAAGTTATTTTGAGACGGATATGTTTACCGGTAAAGGAATTAGTCCGGGCTCGGTACCGATTCTAGCTGGCTTTGCTTTGCTGTCCGTTCACTTTTTCCTTAAGGCGGGACGTGATGGTTGGGCATTCATTATGACAGGAGCTACCATTACGCTGTCTACGATTACCGTGTTCATGTGCTTGTATCCGAATGTGATGATTTCTTCATTAAATCCAGAGTGGTCGCTTACGATCTATAATGCTGCATCCAATGCCTATACGCTGAAAGTAATGACCATCGTCGCCCTTACCATGGTTCCGATTGTTATCGCTTATCAAGCTTGGAACTATTGGGTGTTCCGCAAACGGGTCAGCATAAACGATCATTTGGATTATTRGGATAATTGCTATGATAAAAAAATTATTCCAACAGGTACAGGGCAGCCGCAAGCTATTCGCGGCGAGTATCTTCTTTGGATCGGTGGGGGGCTTGCTGCTAATTGCAGAAGCCCTTTATCTTGCCGGAGTTGTAGATGGGGCATTCCTCCGCGGGAAAAGTCTTACCTCTCTAATGCCTGCGCTTTATATTCTGCTTGGTATTATTGCGTTTAGAGGGCTGCTTCATATGGCGAGCGACTATACATCGGCCCAAATGGCACAAAGCATTAAGAGCGATCTTCGTCTTCGATTGGTCAAAAAGCTTGCAGAATTAGGTCCCCAATACGCTAAAGGCGAACGGAGCGGCGAACTGCTCGGAACCGTATATGAAGGCGTCGAGCAGTTAGAGAACTATCTGGCTAAATATTTGCCGCAAATGGCACTATCTATGTTTGTTCCTATGGCGGTGTTCTTTGTTGTGGCAGGCACAGACTGGTTGTCTGCGGTCGTTTATATGATCACCCTTCCGCTGCTTGTGCTGTTCATGATTCTGATTGGCAAGGCAGCTAAATCAAAGACTGACCGGCAGTTTAAAATGCTCGGCCGTCTTGGCGGACACTTTCATGAGGTGCTGCGTGGCCTGACAACTTTGAAAATGTTTAATCGCAGCCGTGCACAGCTCGATATTATTGGGAAGATTAGCGAGGAACACCGTCGATCTACGATGGGGACACTGCGGCTTGCCTTTATGTCTGCATTTGCTATGGAGCTGTTTGCGACGTTAAGCACTGCTGTTATAGCTGTTTTTCTCGGCTTGCGTTTAGTAGAAGGCAAAATTGGGTTCGAGCATGCATTCTTAGTGCTGCTGCTTACACCGGAGTTTTATGCACCCGTGAGAGCGCTTGGTACGCAATTTCACGCAGGTATGAACGGAGTGACGGCCGCTGGCCGCATATTCGATATTCTCAATACAGAGCCGCTCGGATGGACA
The DNA here is from genome assembly GCF_056402455.1 of Paenibacillus sp. P4_A7. Lineage (NCBI taxonomy): Bacteria > Bacillati > Bacillota > Bacilli > Caryophanales > Paenibacillaceae > Paenibacillus > Paenibacillus sp. P4_A7. Next base: position 16,720 of record NZ_JBFUHJ010000032.1, read on the forward strand.
GAGAAGGAGGAGGCAATCGTTCTTCCTTCTCGTCCGAACGGCTACCGTATCGACTTCGAGGGTGTCAGTGTCCGATATCCCGGTGAAGAGCACTATGCCTTATCAAATGTATGGCTGACGCTTGAGCCTGGCAAAAGAGTTGCTGTCGTAGGTCCAACAGGCTCGGGAAAAAGCACGCTGCTTGATCTTCTGCAGGGATTCGTAAAGCCAACAACTGGGCGTATTTTAATAGATGGTATCGAGATGTCACAGCTATCGATGGCTTGGTGGCGTAATGAGCAGTCGGTGCTTTCACAACATGTTCATCTTTTCCATGGAACGGTTCGTGACAATATTGGGCTGAGCAGGCCGGATGCAAGCGATGAGCAGATTACTGCTGCCGCACAAACTGCGCAGGCGGATGCTTTTATTAAACAATTGCCTTATGGCTATGATACGCCGCTTGGCGAAGCTCATCGTTTATCAGGCGGGCAGGCACAGCGAGTTGCGATAGCTAGAACCCTGCTGCGTGACGCGAGATTGATCCTTCTAGATGAGCCAACATCTGGGCTCGATGCGATACACCAGCGGTCGGTCATTGATGGCCTGCACGCTTGGCTGCAGGGACGAATGTCAGTTACGGTAGCACATCGGCTCGAAACCGTGCGTACGGCGGATCGAATCATCATGTTGAGAGAGGGTCAACTAGTTGAGACCGGAGCACCTGATGAATTGATTGCTGCTGGAGGACTGTTCGCGCAAATGATTTTAGCCGCGAATCCAGACAAGGCTAGTGAGCCGCGCGTACTGCCTATGCTTAAGGAAGAACTTGAATCGTTCATCGCCCCACAGCAGATCGTTCAGAATGATCAGGAAGCTGCTGATACTCTGGTGAAACCAGGTAAAAGCCGACTCAGAACGTTAACTCGTCTCATTGGTTTGATTGGCCCTTTTAAGTGGAGAGCTTTACTGGCCATCACGCTTGGTTTTGCTACCGTTGCAGCAAATATTGGTTTGATGGGCACCTCGGGACATTTAATAGCACAAGCTGCCCTTCGTCCGGAAAATATATTGCTGCTTTATGTTCCAATTGTGGGTGTTCGGTTTTTCGGTATTTCAAGGGGGGTGCTTCGCTATTTGGAGCGACTGGCATCCCATGATCTAACCTTCCGTATTCTTCATCGAATGCGTGTATGGTTGTACGGAAAGTTGGAGCCGAAGGGTGTTCGGTTGTTTGAGAGCAAACGAAGCGGGGATGTGCTCGGCTCGGTTATAAGTGATGTTGATCAGCTGCAAAACTTTTATTTGCGAATCGTCGCACCGCCACTGGTGTTCGTTTTAACCTTAATACTTGGCTTCTTGCTGATGGCTAGGCAGCAGCTGGAGCTTGGCTTGCTGCTTGTCGGAATGATGCTCCTATCCGGGCTTGTTATTCCTTGGATCAGCCATCGACTGGGCAAAAGCCGCGGGAAAGCTTTGGTGCAGGCGCGTTCCAATATGTATGAAGAAACATCCGATCTGCTTGGCGGCTTGTCCACACTGCTTAATTTCGGTCAAGCGGATCATATGCAGCAGCGTATTGCTCATATTCAATCACGAATCAATGCATCTCAGCGTAGTAATAACCGAATTACGGCTGTAACTGGCGGTATGATGGAGGGAATGACACATCTGTCGATGTGGCTGATCTTGCTCACCGCAATCCCGTTAGTCACATCTGGGACGATTAGCGGTGCTGCTCTTCCCATGCTAGTGTTAATGGCTTTAGCTTGCTTTGAGGCGGCAGCACCATTGCCTGCATCCTTCCAGCACTTCAGCCAGATTATCGCCTCTGGTGAAAGACTGTTTAAACTGGCCGATGAAGGAGAAGAGCCTGAGTCTACTAGCCTGCATTCCGTTGAAGAGCGGCCAGAGCATTGGACTGTGGCGGTAAAGGATTTAACGATGGGGTATGCTCCAGGTGGACCCGCAGCGGTACGCGATGTTTCGTTATCTCTCTCACAGGGGAGACAAATCGCAGTCGTAGGTGAGAGTGGAGCAGGCAAAAGCACGCTTTTGCAGGCACTATTGAAGCTGCGTCCTTATCAAGAAGGCTCAATATTAATTAATGGCTCCGAGCTTAGTGAATTATCGGAGGAATCGGTACGTGCTCAATTCGCAGTCGTCTCTCAGAACGTGCAATTGTTTAATGCAACGGTAGCCGATAATTTACGCCTCGGCCAAGCTGATGCAACGTTGGACGATTTGCGAGCCGCTGCACGCATCGCTGAAATTGATGAAACGATCATGAAGCTGCCAGCCGGCTATGATACGATAATTGGCGAATGGGGAGCGAAGCTGTCCGGTGGAGAACGACAGCGAATCGCACTGGCTCGGGCGCTGGTGCGCAAGGCACCGGCGATTCTGTTCGATGAGCCTGCAACAGGTCTTGATCCCCTGACCGAACAAGCTTTTCATGTGAATATTGATCCGCTGCTGCGAGAGAAGGCAGTTTTATGGATCACGCACAGATTGTCGGGTCTGGAGCAAATGGATGAGATCATTGTGCTGCATAACGGCATCGTCTGTGAACGTGGCCTTCATGAGGAGCTGCTTAAACAAAAGGGTATGTATTGGCGGCTCTGGCAGCTCGAGAGAGAGAAGGACTGTAATCACCAAATGTATACGACCGTCCGTCTCTCAGGGTAATAAATGAAAAAAAGGCATCTATAGGGTGCCTTTTTTGCGTTTTATCAAAGGATAAATGCATAAAATGTCGAAATATATCGTATATACATAAAATACCTAAGAACAGTGGAGAAATATATCGAAATTTATTACTTATCTGTCGAATAAGGGGTAGACATCTATTATAATGTCTTCTATTATCTATACGGGGAGATTAGCTTCCAAAAAAAAACAGAGCTAGACGGGGGGCATTCTAGTGGCTAGATTGCTAGAGTATATTGGGCATAGCATTAAAAGAAGAATAACATTTATGATGGTCGCCAGTCTTTTGCTCATTCTGGTCGGCGCTGCTATCGTTCCAGCAGGCTCCTTCCAGATTATTAATAAATATGATCAAAAAACTCGCAGTTTGAGCCTAAGTCAGAAGCATATTATGGATATTGCCAACCATACAAATGAAATTATTTTACGCGGAAGGGGTTATTTCGCTTACTTAGATAAATATGAGTATGAGCAGATTTTCAATTCGAAAAAGGAACTGGATCAATCTCTTGTTGCTATTAAGAGTACACCTCTAACCGCTGAAGAGCAGGATCTTGTCGAACGGGTTGAAGCATTTTTTGAAAACTATATGACCAATGTGCTGCCAAAAGGAGTCGATTTCGCTGAGAGAGGTGATTATGTATCACTTCGCAAGCTAATCACGCCTGGGGAAAATAACCCTGTTAACGATATCATTCTCTACGCCAATCAATCAGAGAAGCAAATCAAAATGAAGCTGGAAAAAGAGAATGAGAAGCTGATGCGGAATTTATTTCTCGAGGGAATCTACTTCATCATCTATATTCTTATTGTTCTTATCGTATCGATATTTATAACTCGGAGGCTTGCGACCGATATTGGAAATCCAATCAGGAGATTGTCCCTGTATGCGATGAATTATACGAAGGGCGAAACCATTCAATCCGATATATTGGATCGCAAGGACGAGATTGGGTTATTGTCCAGATCATTAGACAGTATGATTTATGATATTAAAGAGAAGGAAGAGGAACTGCTCGCTCAGAACGAGGAGCTTCAAGCCCAGCAGGACGAATTGCAAGCCCAGCAGCATGAGCTGCAGGAAGCTCTTGGCAAGATGGAAGAAAATGAAGTGTATTTGAACAAGCGTAATTTATTGATGCAGTCTTTAGCAAATACATTAGACAAAAAAGAGCTTTTAAACAGCATAATTAGCAATGTAGTGGAAATCACTCGTTCGGATAAAGGTATTTTGCTATTAATGAATCAATCACAAGACTATGCTGCTCATGGCATATCTGAAGAAGAAACGCAGCAGTTTTTAGCAGGCTTCGCACAAAGTGCTGCTATTCGTTCTTTATATAGCAAACAACTGTATGTAAGGGAAAGGGATGCGACAGTTGGGGAGAAAGGTTATGTCTCTGATCAATTAAATGCTTATGATATTTTTGTACCCTTGTATAGAGGTAATGGAGATATTGCAGCGTATATGGTGTTAACAAGAGTGGGGAGAAGCATCAGCAATCGGGAAGAGCAGGAAATGGTGGGCTTGGCTGGACAAATCTCGCTATCACTTGAGAAGCTGGAGATGTTCGAGGTAACAGAAGATCAAAGACAGATGATTCAGGATATGCTCAATACGATTCAAGAGGGCGTCCAGTTAATGAACCTCGAGGGGCGATCACTTCAAATTAATCAGAAGCTGTATGAGATTATGGAGCTCTCCTATGAGGATGCGGAATTAAATGGAGTGCTTCTGAAAGATTTCATAGCTTTGCTTGCTCCGAAAATGGAGGATTCAGAGTCTTTGTCCGAGTTTATTAGCAGTGCGTTAAAAGGAGAGACTGAACAAGCTCAAAGCATGAACTATATGCTTACAAACCAAGAGCCGCGTTATATACAAGTTTATTGGGAGCCTATCTATCGCAATAGGCAAAAGTTTGGTATTTTGCTCGTTCATCGGGATATCACGAAGGAGCATGAGGTAGACCGGATGAAGTCAGAATTTGTCAGCACCGTCAGTCATGAATTACGTACACCGCTAGCCAGTATTCTTGGGTTCTCTGAGTTGCTGCTGCACCGTGAATTGAAGCCTGAACGTCAACGTAAATATATGTCTACCATTCATCAGGAGGCGAAACGCTTGACCCAATTGGTCAACGATTTCCTGGATCTGCAGCGAATGGAAAATGGCATGCAGTTTTATGAATTGATGCCTTTAGATATCCTTCCTCTTATTGAGGAAGTGAAGGAGCTTCAACAAACCTCAACAACTAATCATCGGATCATTTGGAATTYGGTACTTGAGAAAGCGATGGTGCTAGGCGACCGCGACAAGCTATTTCAGGTAATGGTCAATCTCGTGAGTAATGCAATTAAATATTCACCGGCTGGAGGCGACATCTGTATCTCCTCACGCCTTGAGGGCGATCGAATTTGGATTGAAGTAACCGATGAGGGGTTAGGGATTCCAGAGCAAGCTCTTTCGAGTCTCTTCACAAAATTTTATCGTGTGGATAATTCTGATCGTCGTGAAATAGGCGGGACGGGATTAGGGCTTGCAATTGTTAAAGAAATTGTAAATCAGCATCAAGGTGATGTGAGTGTAGTCTCTCAATTAGGAGAAGGAAGTACATTTTCAATCGTTCTCCCTATTCATAAGAGCTCTGCCGTTGAAGCAATTGAGAGGCATACGGCTCCAAGCATAGTTGAAGAGGGTTCCCGAAAAGTCATGCTCGTGGAAAATGATTACAGCTTATCCATAATGCTGCAAGATGAGCTTGTAGAGAAAGGATACCTCACGACGGTATTCTCTGACGGATTAAGCGCTATTCAAGCTATGGAAGAGCATCAGCCAAATGTTCTCGTACTGGATTTGAAGCTATCACCGGAAATGAGCGGCTGGGAAGTTATTGAACGAATGAAGACATCCGATAAGCTGGTAGGCATTCCAATTATTATTTCCAGTGCATTCGAAGAGAAGGAAAAGGCATTGCAATGGGGCATTACTCATTTTTTAATAAAACCGTATGTACCAATTAAATTAATTGATGCTATTGAAGACATCCTTCGTAGATAAACGTATATAAAAGACATCATAGAATAGCGATCAAATGTTGATAGTTGATAGCTGATGAAAATATGTTCTTTGGGGAGAAGTCTATTGATTACAGAAAAATATAAACATCTTGTCGAGCAGCGGATTCGTACGACGCTTGATGAATGGGCAAGCAGAGCTACGGTAGAGGAGAGAGAAATCTATCGATTTCTTCACAATCTCAAAGGTACCGCAGGAACAATAGGAATGCTGGGAATAGAAAAGGAAGCAGAGCATAAGTTAAATCTATTTTCGGATACGAGTACTCGTCATTTCACGTATTGCGAATGGTACGATCTGATAAAGTCTCTGTTAGCTGATATTCCTGTGAGTTCTACAGTCGTAAACATCTCCCAGAGTGAATCCATTCAACCCGACATGTTATCGGATCACGCAGGGAGTCGAATTTTGGTTATAGATGATGATGTCGAACTAGCTGCTTATTTAAAAGGGATTTTGGAGGAAGAGCGATATCCTGTGAATATTGCATTAACGGCAGAGCGAGGTCTAAAACTCTTCTATGATTGGAAGCCAGATATGATTATTCTGGATGTGCTTCTGCCCGATACGAATGGCATGGAAGTGCTTAAGCAAATTGTGGAGAAATCCCATCAAGAGCATTCACCGATCATTGTCATCAGCAGCGAGGATACGAAGGAGCATCGAATTAATGCCTATCGCTCTGGCGCGATGGATTTTTTCGCAAAGCCTTTAGATCAAGAGTTATTGCTCGCTCTAATCGAAAATCGGTTTCGGATTAAGCAGCAATGGGAGCGGTCTATCATTGTAGACGAGCTGACAGGGGCTTATAACCGTAGACACTTTAACAGGACGATGAAGCAGATGATATCAGACTTCCTGCGAACGAGACAAGTATTCACCATTGTTCTTATGGACTTGGATCACTTCAAACAAGTGAATGATACCTATGGCCATCTTGTGGGTGATGAAGTGCTGATAAGCTTTGCTGAAACGGTCATGGCAGCAAAACGCGATGAGGATATTTTATGCCGCTACGGTGGAGAAGAATTTGTGCTTGTGCTTCCCCATACAAACAAAGAGCAGGCTGTACCCGTTATAGATCATATTCGCGATCGATTCTCCTCGCATATGTTCTCATCCGCAGGCCAACATTATAAAGTTACCTTCACAGCTGGAATAACGGACAGCCATATGGATAACGCACATCCGGAGAAGCTGGTTGAAGAGGCGGATCAAGCGCTCTATCTAGGCAAAGAATCGGGAAGAAATCAGAGTATTATTTATTCCCCACATATGGCTCAAAATCAAAGCGATCAGAAGCTAAATATTTTTGTAGTAGATGATGATCCATTGATTCGGGATATTGTAGTCACGGGGTTAACGCAGTGGCAGCCGATTAGAAATATACAAGTGGCAGTGAGAGGTTTTGAGGACGGTATTACGTTCATCCATTCCGATTGGTACTCTCAGAATGATAAGTATATTATTTTGCTAGACGGAGCTATGCCAACTATGGACGGGGTAGAGGTGTTGTACAGGCTTCGTCATGAATACCCTGAACGAAATATCGTTATCGCCATGCTGACAGCCAGAATTGATCAGAACGATATCATTCACGCGCTTCAGCATGGAGCTGATGATTATATTGTGAAGCCGTTTCAAATGCCTGAGCTGCTGTCCAGAGTCGAGCGTTTAGTGCAAAAAATATATAAATAACGAAAGCCGAGGAAGTTATGAAGAAAATACTAATTGTAGACGATGAAGAAATTCTTCGCATGCTGATTGCGGATACACTGGAAGACTTAGATGTAGAGATAGAGATCGCAGAGGACGGCAAGATCGCGTTAGAGAAGTTGAATCAAGCCGAGTATGATCTGATGCTGCTCGATTATATGATGCCTGAGCTCACTGGGATGGAAGTGCTTGAACGCCTGCCGGAGGAAACGAAAGCGAAGATGCCGATTCTCATGCTGACAGCAAAAGCTCAGGATTCGGATCGTACGAAAGCTATGGAGGCTGGAGTTAGAAGCTTCATCCCTAAGCCGTTCAGCCCATTAGAGCTGTTGAAAGTGGTAGAGGAAATGCTTGGGTAAAGAGACCTTTTGAGGTCTCTTTTTTTGTGACGTATGTAGGCTGATCGACTATTCCTCTATTCGAAGAAGTGAGATCGCCATGAAGGAACATATACAACCGGTGTCTTAAGGCAAGATTGAATTAGTTTCACATTCTGAAACTAGTGAGCGGTATCGTGAAATTAGAGACCCATTAGTTTCAGAATATGCGTTTAAATCACCAGAATGAGGGCGCGGACGAGCTAACTAAGCAATTAAGTTCATTATCTGATACTAAATCGCCGCTTATTCTTCTACAGCACCATTTAGATGTAAAAAATGAAACTACGGGAATCTCGCATCATTGGGAGATTGTGCGGGCTACAGGTTCGTTGTTTGTGTTACATGGCTTAAATACGCACCATTTAGATGCAAAAAATGAAACTAAGGGAATTTCGCATATACGTTAATGGACAGAAGAGCGTTTATTTGTGATCATCCCCGTATTCGGAGATACGTTTGGCAGGAATGACCTAAAAGTATGTTTTTGATAAGGGCGAGTATACTACATAACGTATTCGGTCAATTGTTATTCAGTAAATTGTTATACGATCCTTTTTCATACAAGTATCAGAGTTATAGGGTTATTAAATGGGGGTTTACACCAATGAGTCGCAGAAAATTACATGAAAGAATCAAACTTGGAAATGTCGAGCCAAAGCATGGTGAGCAATTTAACAATTTATTGCGCTATGTATTTCAAGTGACCAATCGTGATTTGCAAACCTTTGGCTGGGAAAACAGAGAGATTGCTATGTCTAAGCTGCCGGTTCTGAAGTATGCTGATGTTCTGGGGTGGTTCGATGAGGAGAAGCTCATCTCTCAGCTTGCCGTCTACCCGTTTCAGGTGAATATTTTCGGCCATATTTATGAAATGGGGGGACTGACAGGTGTTGGAACCTATCCCGAGTATGCTAATTTAGGTTTAATGAACAAGCTCATGCTGTATGCTTTGACTAAAATGCGGGACCGTAAGCAATCGATCTCCTACCTATATCCGTATTCCATCCCTTATTACAGGCGGAAGGGCTGGGAGATCATATCCAATAAAATTTCTTTTGAAGTTCCTGATACCCAGCTGCCAAAGCAAAGAAATGTGCCGGGTAATGTAGAACGAGTAACCATTGAGCATCCAGATATCAAAGCCATTTACGAGCAGTTTGCTTTGCGGCATCATGGGGCGATGCTCCGAAATGAGCTGGCCTGGGAAGAGTATTTGCGTTGGGATCTGGATGATATGACTGTGGCCATCTATTATGACAGCAACGATCTGCCTATGGGGTACTTGCTGTATTGGGTTGCCGAGGAAATATTTTATATAAAAGAGATGGTATACATCATTGAAGAGGCTCGTGCTGGCTTGTGGAATTTTGTAAGTGCCCATTTCTCGATGATTAAGCTAGTCAAAGGAGATATTTACAAGGATGAACCGCTGGCATTCATATTGGATGATGGCGATATTAAAGAAACGATCGCTCCTTATTATATGGCTCGGATTGTGGATATCACTTCATTCATCGAACAATATCCGTTTCAAATGCAGGAGAAGGAATGCCAAATTACATTCACCCTGCACGACCCGATGCTAGAATGGAATCAAGGTACCTTCACATTAACGGTGGACACCACGGGGAAGGGCCGATTGCAAGAGGTTGGTGACAAGCCTGACATAAACATAGATATTTCCACATTAACAACCATGTTAATGGGTTATAAACGTCCAACCTACCTGGCACGAATTGGTCGAATCCAGTCCGAGGTTACATCTATTGAATTACTCGAAAGATTGATTAGACAAGAGCACCCATACTTCTCGGATTACTTTTAAGTTAAGGCCAGTCACATTATAACTCAAACAATACTTTACGTCCTATGTGAATTATTGTTGGAATGTGGTATCTTATTGATAAATGGTATTAACAGGAGCGGTTCGTAATGAAAGTAAGTATTTTTGATGTTGCCAAGAAATCGGGCTTGTCAGTCGTAACGGTATCCAGAGTACTTAATAATTCAACATCCGTACGTAAAAATAATAAAGATAAAGTATTGCAAGCCATGAAAGAGCTGGATTATCGCCCAAATGCCTCCGCTCGAAGTCTTGCAAGTGGGAAAACTGGCATTATTGGACTGACGCTAACTACATTGCATGATACGGTTCTGGACGCCGTAGTCAAAGAGATCAACGACACCTTAGCGGAGCAGGGTTATTTCCTTGCGCTCTCTATTTCACAAGGGGACGATGAATCGTATCATCGATCCATGTTTCAGGAGGATCGGGTAGACGGAGTGATTCTGCTGTCGCCTATTAATTCGGAGATATACGTAATGGAGCTCAAGAGAAGGAAAATTCCGTTTGTCATTCTTGACGACCAACAGCAAAATACTTCAGTTTCCTCCGTATTAGTGAACAACTATAAGGGCGGCTATGATGCGACAAAGCATCTGATTGATCTTGGGCATACCGAAATTGCCCACATTAGTGGACCAGCTCCGTTGTTAAGCAGTCGAGAGCGGGAAAAAGGGTATATGTTTGCGCTCGAAGAAGCAGGATTGAAGCCATTCTGTATTGAGCAGGGTATGTATGATATTCCTTCCGGCTACAATATCGCAAAGCGGTGGGTTGAGTCAGGCAGGTTGCCTACTGCTGTGTTCGCAGCGGATGACTTTATGGCGCTTGGCGTCATGGATGCATTCAAAAATGCAAGAATTCGCATACCCGAAGATGTCTCTGTAATTGGATTTGATGACCAGACTTATGCCCAGGAGTTCCATCCGGCATTGAGTACGATCCGACAACCTTTTGAGAAAATCGGACGGCAGGGCGTTGATATTTTGTTGAAAATGATTAAAGATCCTACTAAAAGAAATGTCACCGTGGAATTTGACCCCACATTAATTGCAAGGGAATCTACTGGGGCGCCGCGTCGTTCTTAATTATATAGTGTAAAACAAGCTTAGAGCCATTAGAATGCTGCCTCGGTAGTCACTTTGAAGGCTCTTTTACTTTTCATTAGAAATGAATAATTAACGGCTAGATAGACAAACCATAATCTAATTAAGCCATCTATTATTTATTATTCGAGATTTATGGCAAAATGGGTAATTGTAATGTGCTGCTATTGAACATGTCATGCATGAAGTAGGGGGAATTATATGTATAAGTTGTTACTCGTCGATGACGAGCCGGAAGTTACGGAAGGACTAATGGTAGAAATAGATTGGGTAGGCTGCGGCTTCACGGAGGTTAGAACGGCTGGAAACGGAAAAGAAGCTATGGAGATCATGGAGAAAATGGAGCCTGACGTGCTCATAACCGATATTAGTATGCCTTTTATGAATGGATTGGATCTCTCGGACTGGACTAGGAAGATGTATCCGATTACCCGTATCGTTATTTTGTCGGGTCACGATGAGTTTGATTACGCTAAGAGAGCGGTTCATTTACAAGTAGAGGAGTATGTTTTGAAGCCGTTCTCGTCTGAGCAGCTCACGGAAACGCTGTTGAATGTAGCGAAGCGAATGGATGAGGAGCGGGAGAAGCGCAGTAATATGGAGCTTCTGGAGGAGCATTATCGGACAAGCTTGCCAATCTTGCGTGAGAAATTTCTCTCTTCCTTGATTACTCGCAAGCATTCGCTAAACGACATTTTTCTAAAAGCAACGAAATACGGCTTGCAGCTTGAGGGTGAGGGCTATGTCGTATCCATTATCGCTGTGAACCATTCGGATAATGGCGGGAAAGAGGAGGCAGCAGGGCTTGCTTCTTATTCACTCGCGTCTTCTCCAGATCTGGATCTGAAGCTGTTTTCCGTAAATAATATAGCGAGTGAAATATGGCAGAGACAGGGGCTCGGTAAAGTATTTATTCATCAAGATCAGGTTGTACTGTTCACCGTTAGTCCGCTGCTGGATAACGAGCTGATTATGGAGCAAACGCAAAACGCGCTTAAGGAAATATTGYAAAGTATTGAGAAGTTTTTGCGTTTCCCGGTTATGATCGGAGTCGGTACGTGTACGCAGGATATCTCCAACCTGAAATATACGTACGAGGCGGCGCTTGATGCGCTTGATTATCGACATATTTTCGGAAACAACATGATCATTTGTATCAATGATATGGAAAACCGCGTTCATGAGAAGCTTATCTTCGATGAATGGAAGGAGCAGAGTCTAGTCCGCACGATCAAGCTAGGTACRGAAAAGGAGCTTGAGGAGGTGCTGAATGGTATCTTCGACGAGATTACTCGCGTTCAAGCGCCCGTACATGAATACCATCATTATTTGCTCGAAATGGTAACGATGATTATCAAATTGACCAAGCTGCATGACAAGGAGACCGAAGATGTTTTTACAGGAGGTTGGGATATCTTGAAGCAATATCAGAAGCTGAACAGCCTGCAGGAAACGAAAGCATGGTTCAGCGAATTATGCTTCAAGGTGCGCGGCCTTATCGCAAGCAGCAGGCAGCATACGTATAAACAAATTGTGGAGGATGCCATTAGCTATACGAAGAGTCATTATCAGGAAAGTGATTTATCTATTTCAAGCCTTTGCGCGCAATTACATATTAGTGCAGGCTATTTCAGCGGTTTGTTCAAAAAAGAGCTCAAAATGACGTTCGGAGGCTATTTGCTGCAGCTTCGGATGGAAACAGCCAAGGAGCTGCTGCGGACAACGGAGCTTAAGGCGTTCGAAATCGCAGAAAAGGTCGGCTTCGCGGATCCTAACTATTTTAGCCTTTGCTTTAAAAAATACGCGGGATTGTCTGCTAAAGAATACCGGCAAGGCTTGTCTCAGCAGGAGAAGTGATGAAGCGCAGAAGCATTCAATTTATTTTAACCGTGTYGTTCACGCTGTTTTCTGTTTTCATTATTTCGGTAGTCGGTATTGTATTGTATGGTCGATTCTCAACAACCGCTAAGGAAAACGTATTTCGCAACTCACAGCAAATCGTCGATCAGGCTAGTTTTAATCTCGAAAATTACGTGCAAATTACTTCTGATCTGTTCAACATGATGCATCATGCAATCGGGCAAAGTGATGAGGTGAAGTCTGATTTGATGAGTCGTCAGCTAGAGACGATGATGTCCACGCGTACCGATGCGGTGACACTTGCTTTGTTTGACGATAAGGGACAGCTTCTGTTTGACCTGCCAAATGTTGAATTGAAGGAAACGCTGCGAGTTGCGGAGGAAAGTTGGTTTCGAAAAGCACAGAGTACATCAGGTCATTTATCCATCTCACTTCCCCATGTACAAAATTTGTATAAGCAGCAGTTYCGATGGGTCGTAACGTTTAGTAAAAGCATCACAATTCAGCATAATGGTAAGGCAGTGCAAGGCGTTCTGATGATGGATGTTAACTTCAACCGGATTGACGAGCTGTCTGAGCGAATCAGTCTTGGACAAAAAGGCTACGTGTATATTCTGGACGAATCCGCGGGAAATATTGTGTTTCATCCACAACTTGAACTCATCTACGCCAACTTGAAGGAARAAAACGTGGAGCTTGCACTCAAGCATACTTATGGCAGTTTTATTGATCAATCTGATGGAGAAGAGAAAATGATTAGCGTTCAAACCATCGGCAATGTCGGTTGGAAGGTAGTTGGCGTATCGTATATGGACGAGGTCATGATGACAAGCTCAGAGTTCAATCGTTCCATGTCTCAGTTAATCATTGCTCTGGTAATCATTGTTTTCTTATTGTCCAGCTTAGTCTCTCGGCGAATTTCGAGGCCGATAAAGCACTTGGAGTTGTCCATGAAAAGTGTGGAACGCGGTGATTTTGATTTGACTGCCAGTGGTGAGGGACCTCTTGAGATTAAAAACCTTGCAGATCGGTATAACATCATGATCGGTACCATTAAGCAGCTGATGAACCGCATTGTTACGGAGCAGGAGAGCAGACGAAAGTATGAGCTGGAAGCATTGCAGGCGCAAATAAATCCCCATTTTTTGTACAACACGTTAAATACGGTCGTGCGAATGGTTGGCAAGAACAAAAATGAAGAGGTTATTAAAACGATTACCTCGCTCTCCAAGCTGTTCCGTATCAGCATAGGCAAAGGGAAAAGCCTCATTATGCTTTCAGAAGAAATAGAGCATGCAAGAAACTATTTGATCATTCAGCAAATGCGCTTCAAAAACAAATTTGAATTTTCATTTGATGTCCAGGAAGAGGCGCTTTCTTATGTAACACTTAAGCTTATCATCCAGCCGTTAATTGAGAATGCGCTGGAGCATGGTATCGAACCCTCTGTCGATAAAGGGCATATTACGATTTCTGTCAGGCTTAATGGCAGTGAGATAGTCATTCAGGTTATTGATAATGGCCTTGGCATGTCGGAGGAGCAGCTTAACAGAATTCGGACGGGAACAGTTCTGAGCTCAAAAGGGACAGGAGTAGGTGTTACGAACGTCCAGGAAAGAATTCGACTTTATTTTGGGGCAGCGTATGGACTTCGTTTTGAAAGCGAACAAGAAGTTGGCACGACCGTAACTATTATTTTCCCGGCTCTTATGCCGGAGCAAATAGAAGGAGAGGAGCGGCCTTCATGTTGAAGAAAAAAGGAAACATCATTCACTGGCTGCTCCTCTTTGTCGCTGCCTTCTTGCTATACTCTGCGCTGTATTCCAGTGTCGAAGAACCGGAGCAGAAAAATGCAGGAAAGACCATTCAGCTTATTCTTCGCACAAGCAAGGGAGACTACTGGCAGAACGTGTCGAAGGGTGCACAGACAGCGGTCAAGGAATTCGGAGTTGATCTATATCTCTCAGAGCCAGCAGATGAAGGAGATGTTGAAGGTCAACTGAGAATGGCGATGCAATCCTTAGAGATGCATCCCGACGCGATTGTGCTTGGTGCAAGTGCCGATGCGGCATTTGAGCCCTTTCTGAAGGAAGCCAAAAAGCGGCGTATTCCCGTAATCGCAATTGATAGTAAGCTAACGTCCGGCGAAACCGCATCTTATATTGGTGTTGATAATTATTTGGCCGGGAAAGAGGTACTTCGTGAAATAGCTGACCAGCTGGGAGGGAAAGGCGATATAGCCATTCTTGGATACACCAAAGGAGGTATTAACGGTGGACTGCGAGAGCAGGGAATTCGAGATGCCATCGCGGAATACCAGGACGTCCGTCTCATAGAAAGCCTTCGCTGCTCGGACGAATATGGCGCATGTCAGCAAAAGGTTAGCGACTTATTGGACAAGGGAGGGATTGACGGTATTGTGTCGCTTAATTCGGAAACGTCAATTGGAGCAGCACTTGAGCTTAAACGCAGGCAAGCTGGCAATAAGATTAAGCTGGTCGGCTTCGATAGCTCGCCTGAGCTGTTAGAATTGCTTCAGGAAAATCAGCTCCAGACGTTGATTGTACAAAATCCGTTTAGTATGGGATATCTCAGTATCAAGCAAGCAATCGAAGCAGCGAATGGTCATAAGGTCCCTCCACAGGTGGAAATGAGTATGGAGCGCATTACGGAACAAAATATGTTTTGGTTAAAAAATCAAAAGCTATTGTTTCCTGTCGTCCAATAATCATAAATAAATGAGAATATTAATAAAAGTGATGAGGATATTATATGTGAATCAATAACTAATTACGACATAATGAGGTTATAAATAATTAACTCATTAGGGGGATTACATCATGAAAAAATGGACGGCAGGGCTTATTATTGGAGCATTAGCAGTTACGGCTGCAGGCTGTGGAAGCTCGAACGGAGAAGGAAGCACAAGCAGCTTGCCCAAGACAGGCGTCGCGATATATAAATTTGATGATACTTTCATGAGTGGTGTACGGAGCTCGATCAAAACAGCTGCAGAAGGGAAATTGGCAGTAGACATCGTAGATAGCCAAAACTCACAGCCAACGCAAAATGATAAAGTTGATTTGTTTATTACAAAAAAAGTGAAGGCGATGTCCGTTAATCCTGTTGACCGTACGGCTGCAGGAACTATTATAGACAAAGCACAAAAGGCAAATATTCCTGTTGTATTCATTAATCGCGAGCCGCTTGCAGATGACTTGGCGAAGTGGGACAAAGCGTTTTTTGTAGGCGCTAAGGCTGAAGAATCCGGTACAATGGAAGGCGAAATTATTGCGGAATACTGGAAGGCTCATCCGGAAGCCGATAAGAACGGTGACGGCGTACTGCAATACGTAATGCTGAAAGGCGAACCAGGTCACCAAGATGCTGAGCTTCGCACAAAATACTCGATTCTTGCCATTGAAGAAGCTGGCATTAAGGTTGAGAAGGTTGCAGAAGATACAGCTATGTGGGATCGCGTAAAAGGCCAAGAGAAAATGGCGGCGTTTCTTTCTTCCAAAGGTGACAAAATCGAAGCGGTTCTAGCAAACAACGATGATATGGCACTTGGTGCAATTGAAGCATTGAAAGCTGCGGGCTACTTCAAAAATGATAAATTTATGCCAGTTGTTGGCGTAGACGCAACGGATGCTGCTCAGCAAGCACTAAAAGAGGGCACTATGCTTGGTACGGTTCTGAACGATGCGAAAAACCAAGGTAAAGCAACGGTTGAGCTCATGCGTGTTCTTGCAGCAGGTGAAACGCCGACGAAAGAAAACACGGGCTTTGAAATTACGGACGGCAAATATGTTTGGATTCCGTATCAAAAAGTAACGCAAGAAAGCAAATAGTACGAGAAGAGAGATTGAACAATAAAAACAGGGATTGACGGCAAATGCGTTGCCCCTGTTTTTTTTCGCCCAATTACTTGGTGGGATGGAGAATAGGAGGCTATACGATGGAAAAGCAGCATCCTTATATGCTTGAAATGAATGGGATTACGAAGACGTTTCCGGGTGTTAAAGCGCTGGACAATGTCACGCTTAAAGTGCGTCCTGGTACGGTTCATGCTCTAATGGGCGAGAATGGCGCAGGCAAATCTACATTGATGAAATGCTTATTTGGGATTTACAATCCGGATGACGGAGAGATTTTTCTAGAGCAACAGAAAGTTGTCATTCAGAACTCGAAGGATGCATTGAATTATGGCGTATCCATGATTCATCAGGAGCTTCATCCGGTACCGCAGCGCAGTGTGATGGAAAACATTTGGCTTGGCAGATTTCCACTGAAGGGCATAGCGCCTTTTCGATTTATTGATCATAAAAAAATGTATCGTGACACGATAGCGTTATTCGAAGATTTAAATATGACGATTGACCCGAACCAGCTTGTTGGTRAATTGTCAGTCTCCAAAATTCAATCGCTCGAAATTGCCAAAGCGGTATCTTTCAATTCGAAAATTATCGTGATGGATGAGCCGACTTCATCGCTTACCGGCAATGAGGTGGAGCATCTATTCGCTATTATTAATAAGCTTCGGGAACGGGGCGTCTCCATCATTTATATTTCACATAAAATGGAAGAAATTTTGCGGATATCAGATGATGTTACCATTATGCGCGACGGTAAATATATCGGTACATGGGCATCTTCGGAGCTCACTATTGATACGATCATTACCCGCATGGTCGGTCGCGATTTATCTGACCGCTTTCCAGAGCGGACGAACATTCCAGGTGATGTCATGCTGCGGGTGGAAGGTCTAACTTCACCGCACTCGCATTCCTTCAAAGACGTAACGTTTGAGCTGCGCAAGGGAGAAATACTTGGAGTAGGCGGACTAGTAGGCGCACAGCGTACGGAGTTGATTGAAGCGCTGTTCGGATTACGAGCGGTGAAATCAGGAGCTATTTACAAAGACGGAAAGCCTATCACTATTAAATCACCAATTGATGCTAAGAAATATAAAATAGCGCTTCTAACGGAAGAGAGACGCGTGACTGGTATTTTCCCAGTATTGTCTGTGACAGAAAATACGGCCATCGCAAACCTGGGTATGTACCAGAATCGTTTTGGATTCCTAAATGAGTCGAAAATGAAAAAAGAAGCAGCTAAAGGCGTCGAGAAATTCAAGACGAAAACGCCGTCTGTCGATCAGCTTATTCGGAACTTATCGGGCGGTAATCAGCAAAAGGTGCTGCTCGCTCGTTGGCTGCTTACCAATCCTGATATATTACTGCTGGACGAGCCTACGCGTGGTATTGATATCGGCGCTAAATACGAGATTTACAACATTATTATTGAGCTTGCGAAGCAAGGAAAAAGCATCATTATGATTTCGTCGGAAATGCCGGAGCTGATTGGTATGTCGGATCGCATAATGGTTATGTCGGAAGGACGCTCAACTGGAATTTTGGACAGCAAAGAAGCGACCGAACAAAGTATTATGCGACTTGCAGCACAGACAGGCTAATGATGAGGATTTAAGGAGGTTTATGACAGATGGATACAGCTAAAGGCTTGAGAATAAAAAATGTATTTTCACAGAACGCAATTTGGATTGTACTTATCGCATTGATTTTAGGAATTGCAGTTATCGATGCCAACTTTTTGTCTATTACTACGCTTAGAGATATGATGGTGCAGTCCTCGACGAGGCTTATCATTGCACTTGGCGCCGCTTTTGTACTCATTACTGCCGGAACAGACTTGTCGGCTGGACGAGTAGTTGGCTTGACTGCAGTCGTATCTGCATCATTGCTGCAAATGCCCGATTATGGAAGCAAGTTTTTCCCGAACATGCCAGAACTTTGGCTGGCAGTCCCGATCGTAATTGCTATTGTAGTTGGTTTGCTTGTCGGACTGCTGAACGGTGTGATCGTAGCGAAGTTTAACGTGCCGCCGTTTATTGCAACACTTGGCACGATGGTCGCGGTTTATGGTGCGAATTCACTGTATTTCGACATGGAGCCGAATAATTCACAGCCAATCGGCGGCTTGCGTAAGGATTTTACAGAGCTAGGCTCAGGAGCTATCGGCGGTGGCCAATTCTCCATTCCGTATATCGTTCTTATCGCTATTYTCGTAGCTTTCATGGTCTGGGTTGTATTCAATAAGACTCGTCTAGGTAAAAATATGTATGCGATTGGCGGCAACATTCAGGCTGCTAATGTATCCGGTATTAATGTAGCACGTAACTTGATGTGGATTTATGCTATCGCGGGTGCTTTGTACGGACTTGCGGGTGTGCTGGAAGCAGCGCGCACAGGGGGAGCGTCAAACAACTACGGTAATATGTATGAGCTGGATGCCATTGCGGCTTGTGTGGTCGGCGGCGTTTCAACGACCGGGGGCGTAGGTAGAGTGAAGGGA
>NZ_JBFUHJ010000033.1:0-33962 GCF_056402455.1 Paenibacillus sp. P4_A7
GAATGAATATGGCTACGATGCTGGGCTTCGTTACGACTGATGCTGCTATTGGCAGTGAAGCGCTGCATCAGCTGCTTCGTCAGGCAACGGACTATACTTTTAATATGATCACAGTTGATGGAGATACAAGTACAAATGATATGCTCGTCGCAATGGCGAGCGGACTTGCTGGAAATCGTGAGCTGACGCCGAAACACGAAGGCTGGGCAGCGTTTGCGGCTGCGCTGCGTTATGTATGTGAAGTGCTGGCGAAAGCTATTGCGCGCGATGGAGAAGGCGCTACGAAGCTTGTTGAAGTACAAGTAAGCGGAGCTGTAAGTGATGAGTCTGCACAAGCAATTGCGAAGACGGTTGTTGGGTCGTCGTTAGTCAAGTCTGCCGTATTTGGCGCTGACGCGAACTGGGGCCGAATTATTGCTGCAGTTGGGCGTGCAGGTCAACCGGTTAATCCGGAAACGGTCGATATTCGTTTGGGTGATATTTTAACGCTCGAGAAGTCTCGTCCGATCGTATTTGATGAAGAGGCTGCTTTGGAGTATTTAAAAGGTGACACCGTTGTAATTCGCGTTGACCTCTTTAACGGCGAAGGGACGGCAACAGCTTGGGGCTGCGATTTGACGTATGATTATGTCCGAATTAATGCGGCGTATCGTACATAAGCAAAGTGATGCTGGAGGTTATGGGACTGTGACAGAGCAAAGATTTGTAATGAAATGCGGAGGCAGCACGCTGGCTGCGCTTCCGAATCGTTTTTTTGAAGAGCTGCGTGAGCTGCAAGTGTCTGGGGTGCGTCCTGTAATTGTACATGGCGGAGGCCCTGCTATATCCGAGACGCTTGCGAAGCTTGGGATCGAGACGGGTTTCGTAAACGGCTTAAGGAAGACCAACGACGAGGTGCTCGATGTTGTAGAGATGGTGCTTGCAGGACGAATTAATAAGGAAATCGTTCGTAAAATCCAAACAATTGGCGCGAAAGCGTTAGGGCTTTCGGGTGTGGACGGCATGCTTATCGAGGCACAGCCTGTCGCAAATGCAGCAGAGATTGGCTTCGTCGGCGATGTAACGCACGTAAATGCAGAGCTGATTGAGGGCATTATGACAATGGGCTATATTCCTGTTATCGCACCAATCGGAATTGATGGACAGGGTCAGCGGTACAACATAAACGCAGATACTGCTGCAGGAGCAGTTGCCTCGCATTTGGGTGTTGAGCAGATGATCGTGGTTACAGACGTTCCTGGTATTTTGAAGACAGTTGATGGCGAGAAGCAAGTATTGCCGGTAGTTACGGTTGAAGAAATAGAGAGTATGATTGCGAGCGGCGAAATTTACGGCGGCATGATACCAAAAGTGCGGGCAGCTATTCAATGCATTCAGGGTCAAGTGCGCGAGGTTATCATTGTAAGCGGCGAAGAGCCGGGTGTGTTATCGAAGGCTGTCCGTGAGGGCGGCGTTGGTACGCGTATTGTTCAGACGAATGAAGGGCGGGTGTAATAGCGATGAGCGACACTAAAATAGTAGAGGTTCAGGGACAAGATTTGTTTCCTACCTATGCGAGATATCCAATGGCTCTAGTTAAGGGTGAGGGCAGCTGGCTTTGGGATGATAAAGGAAACAAGTACCTTGATTTTATGAGTGGAATCGCGGTTACGAACCTCGGGCATGCACCGAAGCAAATCAAAGCGGCGCTCATCAAGCAGCTCGATGAATTGTGGCATGTTTCTAACCTATTCCACATTCCAAACCAAGAGGATGCAGCGAAGCTGATTACCGACAATAGCTGCGGCGATGCAGTTTTCTTCTGTAATTCGGGAGCTGAAGCAAACGAAGCGGCAATCAAGCTTGCGCGTCGGTACAATCAGAAGGTGCTTAATAATGGGCGCTTTGAGATTATTACATTCGAGCAATCTTTTCACGGACGGACATTAGCCACATTGACGGCAACAGGCCAAGCGAAGGTAAAAGAAGGTTTCGGACCACTTCCAGAGGGCTTTAAGACAATTCCGTTAAATGATATAGAAGCGCTGAAAGCAGCGGTTTCCGATCAAACAGCGGCGATCATGCTGGAAATGATCCAAGCGGAAGGCGGCATTTATCCGGTTGATCCTGCTTATATGAAGGAGCTTGTTGCTTTGTGTGAGAGCCAAGGCATCTTGCTGATTGTAGATGAGATTCAGACGGGGATGGGCAGAACGGGAAAGCTGTTCGCTTATGAGCATTACGGCATTGAGCCAGACATTTTCACAATGGCTAAAGGACTTGGAAGTGGGTTTCCGGTTGGCGCGATGGCGGCTAAGGAAAAGCTGCGTGAGGGCTTTAGCGCAGGCAGTCACGGCTCGACCTTCGGTGGAACTCCGATTGCAACTGCTGTAGTGAAAGCTACATTGGAGACGATTGTCGGCGAAGAGCTGTCTGCTCGTGCCGCACAAATGGGCGAGTATTTGATGACGGAGCTTCGCGAGAAGCTGCAAGGGAATGCTTTTGTGAATGAGGTGCGCGGACTGGGGCTGCTGGTTGGTATTGCATGCTCAGAGCCGATTGGTGATATTTTGATTGAAGCACAACAACGTGGACTTATTGCTATTTCTGCTGGCCCTAATGTCATTCGTTTGCTCCCTAACCTGCTTGTTACTAAGGAAGAGATCGATATGGCTGTAACGATTCTAGCAGAGCTGATCGAAGAAAAGCGGCCTGTCCAAGCATAAATGAGCGGATTGTCCGATTGCAGGGCAAGAGCTATAAATAGAGCTTCAAATTGAAGGAGGGCTTTCACATGCAAGGAACAATAAACGAGGAAATTGCGTTAAGCTTGAAAGGTCGCGATTTTCTTATGTTGGTTGATTTCAAGCCGGAGGAAATCCGTTACTTGATCGACCTGGCGATTGACTTGAAGCAGAAGCAAAAGGCTGGCGAAACTCATCATATTTTGAAGGGTAAAACGCTTGGTATGATTTTTGAGAAATCTTCAACGCGCACACGCGTTTCATTCGAAGTAGGGATGTACCAACTGGGCGGCCAAGGATTATTCCTGAGTGGCAACGATCTACAGATCGGCCGCGGAGAGACGATTTGGGATACAGCTCAGACGTTATCTCGTTATTTGGACGGCATTATGATTCGTACGTTTGCACATCGGAAAGTGGTAGAGCTGGCTCGTGGAGCTACAATTCCGGTAATTAACGGATTAACAGATCTATCGCATCCGTGTCAGGCGCTTGCTGATTATCAAACCATCCTTGAACAAAAAGGCCGTCTAGAAGGTCTGAAGATCGCTTATATTGGCGATGGTAACAACATGACGCATTCCTTGTTAATGGGCGCAGCGAAGCTTGGTCTTCATATGTCGGTAGCAACGCCGGAAGGTTATGAGCCGGATGCTGACATTGTTCAGCAAACGAAGGATCATGCCGCTGAAACGGGTTCTAAAATCCATGTATGCCATGATCCGAAGGAAGCAATTGCCGATGCAGATGTCGTGTATACAGACGTATGGGCGAGCATGGGTCAAGAGGCGGAGCAGAAGGAACGTGAGATTGCTTTTGCCGCTTATCAAGTGAATGAAGAGCTGACCAAGTACGCTAAAAAGGATTTCTTGTTCATGCACTGCTTGCCAGCACACCGCGGCGAAGAAGTAAGTGAAGGGGTTATCGATGGCGATCGCTCGATTATTTTTGATCAAGCAGAAAATCGTCTTCACGCGCAAAAAGCGATTATGGCCGCTATCATGTCCTAATCCTAATCCAACATATAAATCTAATAAATTCATTTAAAGAGGAGCAATTGATTACTATGGCTAAAGAAAAAATCGTGCTAGCCTACTCTGGCGGCCTGGATACATCGGTTATTTTGAAATGGTTGAAAGAAACATATGATGCAGAAATTATTGCTTTCACAGCGGATATTGGACAAAAGGACGAGCTTGATGGTCTTGAGGAAAAAGCACTTGCAACTGGAGCCTCAAAAGTTTACATCGATGATCTTCGCGACGAGTTCGCAAGCGATTTTATCTACCCGATGTTCCAAGCAGGCACATTGTATGAAGGTCAATATTTGCTAGGTACATCCATCGCACGTCCGCTTATTGCAAAGCGTATGGTTGATATCGCTCGTGCTGAAGGCGCGGCTTATATTGCTCACGGCGCAACAGGCAAAGGTAACGACCAAGTTCGTTTCGAACTGACAGCTGCTGCACTAGCACCTGAAATTGGCGTTATTGCACCTTGGCGTCTAGAAGCGTTCCGCGAGGAGTTCCCTGGCCGCGCTGAGATGATCGCGTACGCTGAGAAGCATAACATTCCGGTTACAGCATCTGCTGCTAAGCCATACTCTACAGACCGCAACCTGCTGCATATCAGCTTTGAGAGCGGCATGCTTGAGGATCCTTGGTTTGATCCAAGCTCTGAGGAAAATGAAAGCATGTACGTGCTAAGCGTTTCTCCTGAGAACGCGCCGGACAAAGCAGAGTATGTAGAGCTTACTTTTGCAGAAGGCAATTGTACGGCAATTAACGGCAAGGAGCTTAGCCCGCTAGAAGTAATGGATACACTCAATGAGCTTGGCGGCAAGCATGGTATCGGCCGCGTTGATATGGTAGAAAACCGTTTCGTTGGTATGAAGAGCCGCGGCGTGTACGAAACTCCAGGTGGCACAATTCTATTTACTGCTCATCGCAAAATGGAATCTTTAACAATGGACCGCGAGGTTATGCACCTTCGTGATTCGTTAATCGCTAAATATAGCCAGCTTGTATACAACGGCTTCTGGTTCGCGCCTGAGCGCCTAGCACTTCAAGCACTTGTTTTGGAATCACAAAAGAATGTAACAGGTGTTGTTCGCCTGAAGCTATATAAAGGCAATGTCATCGGAGCTGGCGTACAGAGCCCTGTAAGCCTTTATAACCCGGATATCGCTACAATGGAAGCTGATCCTTCAAAAGCATACGATCAAGGCGATGCAACAGGCTTCATCCGTCTGAATGCTTTGCGCTTGAAAGTATCGTCTGCTGTTACAAATAAATAAAAATGGATGGGAGTGTTACAAACCAGTGAGTAAATTATGGGGCGGTCGTTTTACTAAAAAAACAGACCAATTGGTGGAAGAATACACAGCATCCATTATGTTCGATAAGGAATTGGCGGAAGAGGACATCCAAGGCAGTCTGGCGCATGTAACTATGCTCGGCAAGCAAGGTATCTTGCCTTTGGATGACGTGGAAAAAATTAAGGATGGCTTGCACCGCGTGCTGCAGCGCATCAAACGTGATGATATCGAATTCACTATTGGTGATGAAGATATCCATATGAATATTGAGAAAACATTGATCGATGATGTTGGATCAGTGGGCGGTAAGCTGCATACTGGACGCAGCCGTAATGATCAAGTGGCTACAGATATGCATTTATGGCTTCGCAAGCGTGTTGTTGAGTTTGTCGACATGCTGAGCAAGCTGCAATCATCGCTTATTGAACAAGCGAAGGCGAATATCGACACGATCGTACCTGGCTACACGCATTTACAGCGTGCACAGCCAATTCTGTTCGCTCATCATTTAATGGCTTATGTATCCATGTTCGGACGCGATATTGAGCGTCTACAGGACAGCTACAAGCGTATCAACGTACTTCCGCTAGGAGCAGGCGCTTTGGCGGGAACAACGTTCCCGATCGATCGTCACTTCGTAGCTAGCCAACTGAAGTTTGATCGCGTATATGAGAACAGTCTTGATGCTGTAAGTGATCGTGATTTCATTCTGGAGTTTCTAGCGGATGCATCGATCATTATGATGCATTTGTCACGTCTAAGTGAAGAACTTATATTGTGGTCAAGCACGGAATTCCGTTTTGTCGAGCTCGATGATGCGTTCTGTACAGGAAGCAGCATTATGCCGCAAAAGAAAAATCCGGATGTGCCCGAGCTTGTGCGCGGTAAAACCGGCCGTGTCTATGGCAATCTAGTTGGTTTGTTGACGGTACTGAAGTCATTGCCGCTAGCTTACAACAAGGATATGCAGGAAGACAAAGAAGGCATGTTCGATACGGTTCGCACAATGCAAGGCGCGCTTCAGCTGTTCACACCAATGATTGCTACAATGAAGGTGAACAAGGATCGGATGCGTCAAGCAGTCAATCAAGACTTCTCAAACGCAACTGATATCGCCGACTTCCTTGTTGGTAAGGGACTGCCTTTCCGTCAAGCRCATGAAGTAATCGGCAAGACGGTACTTTACTGCATCGAGCAGAACAAGTACTTGCTTGACCTTACTTTAGAAGAGTTCAAACAATTCTCAGAGCTGTTCGACGATCGGATTTACGCTGTGCTTCAGCCAGAACAGGTTGTTAATGCACGCGACGTATATGGCGGTACAGCTAAGGTACAAGTACAGGCTGCAATTGGCCGTGCTGATGCCGTGCAGGACGCTACTGTAGCTTGGGTAACGGAATACAGCGAGCGTAGTAAGTAACAGAATGGGTTTGTTAGCTGTTTCGAGACCCATAAGCACATAAATCGTGCTTATAGCAACAAAATAGCGAGAAAAAGAGGCTGTAAGAGCAGAAACAAAGCTTACAGCCTCTAATTTTGAGTTACTCGAGCCTGAAAAGGGGTCTGTATGCACGTAAATCGTGCTTACAGTATCAAAATCGCTGAAAAAAGAAGCTGTAAGCGTCGAAACGATGCTTACAGCCTTTTTTTTGTTTTTGAGAGCAGTAATAGGGGCTGTAGGCATGGAAACGATGTATATAGCCTCGTTATGCTCTCCAGAGCTGTGGTATGGCTTGCTTGCGCGAGTAAACACGGAAACGATTGCCCTAACCACCTCTTATGATCCTCAGAGTTGCAAGGAAGGCCACAAGTTACATAAACGGACATACGGCGTGCCGCATGCCGGCATACAGCAGCTCCACTTAAAGCCCATCCTCAAGCAATGGTGGGTTTGTCGGACTTGGATCAGGTGACGGCGTAGCAACGCCGCCTTGGTCGCCCTTCATCGGCCCCCGCTCAATAAGTGTAGGCTGCGACTTATACGTATCCCTCGAAATCTTTTTCCGTGAGACTACCTCACCATCAGTAAAATGTGTGCGATATGTCTCAACGATGTAGCCCTGTTTTCCTTGTTGGATGGTCCGTGTTTGACCAGCTGATAGATTTGCACTTACTGTCTCTTTTGTAGTTGGTTCAATGGTTTTGACAGTAACCGATTCAATTGCATAGCTGTCTTTAGCATCCATTGTGCCGAACAACTTGATTGTTAGCTTCCGATCTTTTACTTCAGTACGAATTATTATATGTTTCCCAGTCGTGTTTTTAAATTTGAAGTTAATAGAGCCGCCCGCATAAGTGGCATCTTGACCGAGCGGCAAATAGGCGACTGGAATTGAATGGTTGCGGCGTTCCTCAATACCGAGCCCAGCAAGCAATACCGCATTATAAAGTGTGCTCGAGACCTGACAGATTCCACCCCCAATACCTGGTACCAGCGTCCCATTCAAAATAACAGGAGCTTCACGATACTCATAAAGTTCTTCCGCTCTAGCTATTAGTTTGCCGTAGTCAAACACTTCATTCGGTGCGAGATGCCAGTCGTTAAGGGCTTCTGCTGTAACGGTCACATTATACGCTCTACCTTCTGCGCTCGTCTTGAACTCAGTTGAGAACGACATAATTTTCCGATCGATGCCTTCGGCTTTTAGACTATCAAGCGTTACCTTCGGGTGAATGACGACTACAGGCAGCTCTGATTGATAAGCTTGCTCAAATGGTGTCCCAAGCTTATCTTTCTCCATTATTACCCAGTCATTTACCTGCTTGACCAAACTCGTCAAATCTAATCGATATGCATCACTATGCGGCTCGTACACGACCTCGTCATTTTCTGTTATGGTTCGTGAAGCATCCACCGGTTGATTTTTCTCAATCCAGCTCCATTGTTTACGAATGGCGGCATCAAGTAGATCACCGTTCCAGCTTTGCTTGAAAAAATATGATTTTTCAAAATGGTACCGATAAACAGCGCGATCCCAAATATCGCCCTCCCGCAGCTTCAATAACGCTGGACGCAGACCGATAACCTCAGATTTATATCCAAGCTCTGCAACTGTCCACTTTTTGCTATCATCGGCGGCTGTATTTGCTTGCAACGTAATTGTACGCTCTTGAAGTGATCTATTTATGTCCTCCATTTTGTCTAAAGCATCCTCAATTAACATTCCGCCTATTGGTATTCCTTCTACAAAGACATCCTCAGGAACCTTTTCTTGAACGGCATAATTATAAATAAATCCCCAGCCGACTGCCCCGATGAGCAGCAACGAAGTGATGACAATAATGCCTATATGCAAGCGTCTTAATATGACAAATCACCCTTTTCCTTTTGAAATGAATAGTACAGTCTTACATGTATATGCGAATGGTTTTGTAATTTTGTCTGAGGCCAAACATTATTTGATTCGACAAACTATCGGTTTATGAGATTTGTGAAAAATGAGGAATGTCAGCTGGATATGAAGGAATTCAGTATAAGATGTCGAAATAGTAAAGCTGACTATTAACAGGATGTGATAATGTGATAGAGATGCAGGACATATGGAAAACGTACACCGACGGAACGCACGCGTTGAAAGGCGTCTCTGTTATTATAGAGCGTAATGAATTCGTATACCTGGTAGGACCGTCAGGAGCAGGCAAATCAACTTTTATGAAATTGATTTACAGAGAAGAAGTACCGACCAAAGGGCAGATTTCAGTTAATGGATTTAATATAGGCAAGCTGAAGCCTCGTAAAATACCATTTGTAAGACGCAACATCGGTGTCATTTTTCAGGATTTTAGACTTCTTCCTAAGTTAACCGTATTTGAAAACGTCGCATTCGCCATGGAAGTAATAGAAGCGCCGAAACGCATCATCAAAAAGAGGACGATGGAGGTGCTTGATCTTGTTGGATTGAAGCACAAGCATGCAAGCTTTCCTTCACAATTGTCAGGCGGAGAGCAACAGCGGATCTCTATTGCAAGAGCTATTGTAAATAACCCTTCCGTAATCGTGGCCGATGAGCCTACCGGAAATCTGGATCCAGAGACCTCGCAGGGCATTATGAATCTGCTTGAAGAAATTAACTTTCGCGGTTCGACGATCATAATGGCGACACACAACAGAGATATCGTTAACTCCATGCGCAAGCGCGTCATTGCTATCGAGGACGGTAATATCGTTCGTGACCAGGCTAGAGGGGAGTACGGTTATGAAGTTTAGAACGGTACTCCGTCACCTGCGTGAGGGTTGCAAGAACATTATTCGTAATGGCTGGATGTCGTTCGCTTCAATGAGTTCGATTTTTATCTCACTTTTCATTTTAGGCTTCTTCTTATTACTGGCGTTGAATGTAAACAGCATGTCTGAGCAAATAGAAAGCCAAGTACAGATTCGTGTTTTTTTACAGCTTAATGTAGAGAAAGCGAAGCTGACTGAGTTACAAAATAAGATCGGTAACATTACCGAAGTGAGCAAGGTTACATTCGTATCCAAAGCAGAGGGCCTAGAGCTGCTCCGCAAAAATTTGGGTGAAGAGAATAAGGATTTGTTAGATGGTTATGAGAAAGAAAAAAATCCGCTACCCGATTCATTCACGGTTGAGGTGTACAATCCACGTTCAATCGAGTTGGCGGCAAAGCAGATTGAAGCGATTAATAAAGCTGATGACACAGTTCCGATAGCAAAAATAAAATATGGACAAGGCACAGTAGAGAACCTGTTTAAGATAACGAATGCCCTTCGGATTATTGGTATCGTAATCGTAATCGGTTTGACAGTCACTGCAATGTTCCTAATCTCGAACACAATCAAAATGACCATTATAGCAAGGCGCCGTGAGATCGGTATCATGAAGCTAGTTGGAGCGACAAACGCATTTATTAGATGGCCGTTTTTCATTGAGGGAGCATTGATCGGCATTATTAGCTCGGTAATTACAACGATTGCCGTATTATTCGGATACTCGGAGCTTGTACAATTTTCACAACTTGAACTTTCTTTAATGATGATAAAGCTTGTAACTGTACAGGAATCTGGTTTGTTGACTGCTGCGCTGCTAATTGGCTTAGGTACCTTGATCGGTATATGGGGCAGCGTTATTTCGATACATAAGTATTTGAAAGTGTAGGTGAACATGTACATGAGAAGATGGATTGGTTTACTTGTAGTTGCGATACTTCTAGTATTTACACTACAGCCAGCAGGTGGAGAAGTAGAAGCTGCGTCACTTAGCCAAATTGAGAAGCAAATAAAGGCGGCTAAGGAAGAAGCGAAGGCTGCGGAAAAAAAAGCAGCTAATTTACAGAGACAAGCCGATAATGTGGAGCATAAGAAGGGCGACATCGCGGTCATGAAGACGGATGTACAAAATTCAATAAAATCAATTATGGCAGAGCTCGATAATGTCGTCATTAACAAAGAAAAGAAGCAAGTAGAGGTTAACACGAAGGAAGATGAGCTGCGTCAAACAGCTGAAGAATTAGTACAAACGGAAGAAAGGGTCGCTGCTCGTGACGAGCTACTTCAATCTCGTATGCGCCTCATGTATACGAATGGCTTCGTTTCGTACATGGATGTACTTCTAAGTGCAACAAGCTTCACTGATTTCATCGATCGTTTTGATGCTTTGCAATCCATTTTAAATCAAGACCGTGATATTTTGGCGGAATACAAGAAAGACAAGGAACTTGTAGAGGTCAAGAAAGCAGAGGTTGAAAAATCGCTCGCGGCAGTCAAGGTGATGTATGAGAAGCTTGCTGAGTATGAAACACATCTAGTTCAAAAGGAAAAAGAGAAGGAAGTTATGATTGCCAGTTATACTAAGGAAATGAAGCAGCTTGACAGCGAGCTGGAGCAGCTGGAGGACATTAGCGAGGAGCAGGAAAAAATCTTAATGGCTCTTGCGGCGAAGGTAGCCAAGTTGAATAAAGCGAAAAATAGAATTAAAAATCCATACACAGGCGGCAAGCTTGGCATGCCGATTCAAGATAATTACCGAATTAGCTCGACCTTTGGTACTCGTGTACATCCAATTACCGGCAAGAGACATACGCACACAGGTATCGATTTTGCTTCACCGCAAGGGACAGACATTTTTGCGGCTGAAGCAGGTGTCGTTATTACGTCAAAAAGAACGAGCGGCTATGGGAACTGTATAATCATTGACCATGGTAATGGCTTGTGGACATTATATGGACATATTCGCAATGGCGGTTTATTGGTCAAAGAAGGCCAATCAGTCAAAAAAGGACAGAAAATTGCCGAAGTGGGCAGCACTGGCAACTCTACAGGACCTCACTTGCATTTCGAGGTTCGTAAGAACGAAACTGCGGTTAACCCAGGCGGATATTTGAAATAGTTAAACACAGGTAATCCATAATCCATAATTTCATAAACATACAACTAGGAGGCAGCCCATGTGGCTGCCCTTGTTTTTGCTAATGCAACGAGAGCAACATCTTTTTCTTAGTATTAGACAAATAATTGCAAACCGCTTGTCATATACTAGTGTGGTCTTATATACAAGAAGGTGGTGTAGACAGGTGCATTTCAAAGGTCGAACAGTGCTTGCGTTCGTTATGCTGACTATGATTGCATCCGTGCTTGTTACTTTAACGATAGCGGATCAAATCATTAAGTCGGACGAGCCGACGAAGCCTGCGCTTACAGCAGCAGTAGCAACTGCTAATCAGGGAGAGGGATTTAGCCTCAAAACAAATGAACTGACAAAGCTTAACGCAGTGCTAGAATTAATTGAAACCAAATATTATCAAAAGGTTGATCGTCATGAGCTCGTTGACGGTGCAGTTAATGGGATGATGTCTGCCTTGGAGGATCCTTACTCTGTATATATGGAAAAGGATGTTGCGCAGCATTTTTCGCAGTCGGTAGAGGGTTCATTCACTGGAATCGGTGCGGAAGTGACGGTCGAGAATGGCCGTATCATCGTCGTTTCACCTATTAAGGGATCACCGGCTGAACGTTCAGGCTTATTAGCAAAGGATGTTTTGCTTTCAGTTAATGGTGTGAAGCTTGACGGTCTAAATTTACAGGATGCTGTAGCGAAAATTAGAGGACCAAAAGGGACAAAGGCGAAAATTCAAGTACAGCGTGTCGGATTCTCAGAGCCGATTCAAMTTGTAATCATTCGTGCCGATATTGACGTAGAAACAGTGTATGGAAGCTTACGTTCTGATGGTGTAGGAGTTATTGAGATTCGACAATTCTCGCTGCACACAGCTGATCGTTTTGAAGAAGAGCTCGCTCGACTTGAGAAGCAGGGAATGAAGGGGCTTGTAATTGATGTGCGAAACAATCCGGGTGGCATATTGCCTGTCGTAGTCGATATTGCACAGTCTTTTATGGAGAAAGATACTACGGTCGTACAAGTGGAAGATCGTGATGGAATACGTAAGAAGACACTGTCCAGGGGGCAAAGTAAATCGTATCCAATTGCTGTTCTTATGAATAACGGCAGCGCAAGCGCATCGGAAATATTGGCGGGTGCTTTGCAGGAAGGCGCAGGTGCTAAGCTTGTAGGTGAGACGAGCTTTGGCAAAGGAACAGTTCAAGTCAGCTACAATAAAGTGCTTGGAGACGGTAGTCTGGTGAAGATGACGATTGCCAAATGGTTAACGCCAAATGGAAATTGGATACATGAGAAGGGTATTAAGCCTGATATAGCCATTAAGCCGCCAGATTTGTATAAGGCAGCTAGACTATCTATAACGGAGACTTTGAGAACGGATATGATAAGTGAACAGGTTCGAARTTCGCAGATCATGCTGCGTGGACTTGGATATGAGCCGAAGCGCGAGGATGGTTATTTTAGTGTAGACACTGCGGAAGCGGTTAAGAAATTCCAAGCGGAGCATGGATTAGAAGCAACAGGGCAAGTAAATGAAAAAACGGCAGACTCACTTGAGAAAGCAGTCATCAAATGGGTGCAAGATCAGAAAAACGATACGCAGCTGCATGAAGCGATTAAGGCTGTCAGCAGGAAATAGCTTATTTATGTCGAATTAATAAAAGGTTGACTCTGAGTGATGGAGTCGGCCTTTTATTTTTTTTTGAAAATATAAGAAAGTATAAGTTTCACCTTATACTCGGCTTATATTTCACCACGAAACGAGCTTACGCCTCCAAGGATGGCAAAGACCGTTTACACTTGTTTTGTGAGTAAAGTGGAACGAACGAAGGAGTGTGGGCTTTGGATACAGTTCTAGGTTTGCTGGAGATGCTCGGACAAGCTGCAGTTCAGCTAGTTGTGCAGCCGTTTTATTATATTGCAGTGTTGTTTATCATATTACAATATACAAGACAAATCAGGGTGGAACGCCAATTGTTCGCAGTTAAGCTGCACAATTGGCCAAGCCTAGTCCTTAAAGCTTTATTGGCAGGATTGCTGATTGGAGTAGCATTATCGGTTGCGGGGGCATTTATCGGAGTGACTTTGACGGGAGAGTCGGTCATTTGGCTGTGGGTGACGGCTGCTCTCCTTATGCTCGTGCGTATTCGCTATTTATGCTTTGCTTATAGTGCAGGAATAATAACGCTTTTGCAGTGGGTAATAGGCTTTACTCCACTATCAGACCGTACTGACTTGCTAGGATCATTCGCATCATCTCTTGCAGGAATTGATACGGCTGGTTTGCTAGTGCTTGTTGCATTAATGCACTTGGCTGAAGCTTTACTTGTACGCTGGCAAGGGGAACGGCTAGCAACGCCGCTATTTCTTGAGGGGAAGCGCGGCAAGCTCGTAGGCGGCTATATGCTACAAGGCTTCTGGCCAGTGCCGCTGCTGATGCTCGTACCAGTTGGCGGAACAGGGGCGTCCACGATGTCCTTACCGTGGACCCCACTGTTCGGTGCGGATTGGTCGCAGGGCTGGTCATTCGTCGCATTGCCAATGATTATAGGCTTTACGGAAATGACTCGCTCCTTGCTTCCGAAGGAGAAAGCGAAGCATGCAGCCAAGGGGTTGCTGCTCTACAGCATAGGTCTTGCTGCTGCAGCTCTTGCTGCATGGTGGCAGCCGGTACTACTACCGGTTGCAGCGCTCGCTTCGTTGCTGCTGCATGAAGCGATCATATGGCGCAGCCGTGCGATGGAAGCAGCCCGCCCGCCCTTGTATGTGCATGACGCGCGCGGACTACGCATACTAGGCATCGTTCCAGGAACGCCAGCGGCTGCGATGGGACTTCAGACAGGAGAAATCCTGTCTAAGGTGAATGGTGTACGAATCAAGACCAAGGACGAGCTGTATGAGGCACTGGTTCAAAACTCAGCATTCTGCAAGCTCGAAGTGTTAAATAGAGAAGGCGAGTTGAAGTTTGTCCAGCGCGCACG
Organism: Paenibacillus sp. P4_A7; assembly: GCF_056402455.1. Lineage (NCBI taxonomy): Bacteria > Bacillati > Bacillota > Bacilli > Caryophanales > Paenibacillaceae > Paenibacillus > Paenibacillus sp. P4_A7. The sequence goes on from NZ_JBFUHJ010000033.1 coordinate 14,375, forward strand.
TTATGCGGGCGAGCATCATCAGCTTGGTGTTATTTTAGCGCCGGATGAACAGGCCAACTATTACGCTGCATCAGGCCCGGCGTCACTGCTTGAGCTGCTGCGCAGCGCTCGTACGTCTAACCGCCGCGGCAAGACATCTGCTCAAGCGGAGCAGCTGGAAGGTTAAGTGCTTAAGGCAGTGTGTAGAGTTTACTGAGTTTTAATAAGTAGGGTACGTTCATTATAAAAGAGCTGAAACCAGACACAAAGAATAGGTTAGAACAATTGCGAAAACAGGCTTATCCATTGGTTTATGATCATTGGTGCAGCTTGTTTTTTTGCATTCTTGATCATTTGTTTGAAGAACGGCTGTTCTATTTTGTATGGTGAATGATTGCAACAACTGTAATAAAACGGTATAATAAAACGGGAACACATATTCTTATTATACAACAATACGCTTGAATCCAATATAATTGACAATACTAATAACAGCATTCGAAATGATGGGGGTGGATGATAGGCGTGAGTGAATTATCACAAAATACTAAGCTGTTCGAGTTAAAGTCAGACTATACGCCGCAGGGTGATCAGCCTAATGCGATCGAGGAGCTTTTGGAAGGTATTAGTGCAGGAAAGCGGCATCAGACGTTGCTCGGTGCGACGGGTACGGGAAAGACTTATACCATAGCGAATATGATCGAAAAGCTGAATCGTCCTACGCTCGTTATTGCACATAATAAAACGTTAGCAGCGCAGCTTTGCAGTGAGTTCAAACAGTTTTTCCCCGATAATGCAGTGGAATATTTCGTGAGCTATTATGATTACTATCAGCCGGAAGCATACATCCCTTCATCGGATACTTTCATTGAGAAAGATTCCAGTATAAACGATGAGATCGATAAGCTGCGACATTCTGCGACAAGCGCATTATTCGAGCGACGTGATGTTATTATCGTAGCGAGCGTTTCTTGTATTTATGGTCTCGGTTCGCCGATGGAATACGGAAGTCTCGTACTTTCGCTGCGAGTAGGTATGGAGAAGTCGCGTGATGCAATTCTTCATAAGCTTGTGGACATTCAATACCAACGGAATGATATTAGCTTTACACGAGGAACGTTCCGGGTGCGCGGAGATATAGTTGAAATTTTTCCTGTAGCTAATAATGAGCGAGCACTGCGTGTGGAACTTTTTGGAGACGAGATCGAGCGGATCTCCGAAATTGATGTACTGACGGGTGAAATTATGGGTGAGCGAGATCATATCGCCATCTTCCCAGCGTCTCACTTCGTAACCCATGAAGACACAATGAAGATTGCTTTAGTTAATATTGAACGAGAGCTGGAAGAACGGCTGCTCGAGCTGCGTGAAGCGGGTAAGCTTTTGGAGGCGCAGCGTTTGGAGCAGCGGACACGATACGATTTGGAAATGATGGCTGAGATGGGCTTTTGCTCAGGCATTGAGAACTATTCCGGGCCGCTTACATTCCGGGAGCGGGGAGCAACGCCGTATACGCTGCTTGATTATTTTCCCGATGATATGTTGATCGTAATCGATGAATCCCATGTCTCGCTACCACAAATACGGGCGATGTACAACGGTGACCGTGCACGTAAGGAAATGCTGGTGAACCATGGCTTCCGTCTTCCGTCCGCGATGGATAACCGTCCGCTTCGCTTTGAAGAGTTCGAGGAGAAGGCAAAACAGCTGGTTTATGTATCTGCTACGCCAGGTCCATATGAAATTGAACATACAGATAAAATGATCGAGCAAATCATTCGTCCGACATTCCTCATTGACCCGATTATTGATGTTCGTCCTTCCAAAGGACAAATTGATGATTTACTTCATGAGATTCGCGATCGTATTGCTAAGGATGAACGTGTACTCGTAACAACTTTAACGAAGAAAATGTCAGAGGATTTAACCGATTATATGAAAGAGATCGGGATTAAGGTAAGGTATCTGCATTCCGATATTAAGACACTGGAACGGATAGCTATTTTGCGAGATCTGAGATTAGGTGTGTTCCATGTGTTGATTGGAATCAACTTGCTTCGTGAAGGGCTTGATTTGCCTGAAGTATCGTTAGTATCTATTCTTGATGCCGATAAGGAAGGCTTCCTGCGGTCAGACCGAGCTCTTATTCAAACGATTGGACGCGCCGCGCGTAATAGCGAAGGCCGAGTTATTATGTATGGAGATAAAATAACCGATTCTATGGATCGTGCTATAAAAGAAACTGAGAGACGGCGTACGATTCAGCTTGCCTATAATGAGCAGCATGGTGTGACGCCGCAAACGATTCGTAAAAAAGTACATGAGGTCATCGAAGCGACTAAGGTAGCCGAGCAAAAGGCAGACTACTTGACTGGCGTTGGGGTTGATAAGATGTCGAAGAAGGATCGTGTGGCGCTTGTTCAAAGGTTGGAAGTAGAAATGAAAGAAGCAGCGAAAAGCTTACAGTTCGAACGTGCCGCGGAGCTTCGCGACGCCTTGCTCGAATTACGCGCAGAGATGGGATAAGTAGGAGGAGAACGGATTGGCTATTGATAAAATTATAGTGAAGGGCGCTAGAGCCCATAATCTCAAAAATATTGACGTTACAATTCCGCGCGACAAATTTGTTGTGCTAACAGGGCTAAGTGGTTCCGGTAAATCGTCTCTCGCATTTGATACGATATACGCAGAGGGACAGCGCCGCTATGTCGAGTCACTTTCCGCATATGCTCGTCAGTTTCTTGGTCAAATGGAGAAGCCGGACGTTGATTCAATTGAAGGGCTGTCTCCAGCTATTTCGATTGACCAGAAGACAACAAGCCGCAACCCGCGTTCGACCGTAGGTACGGTTACTGAAATTTATGACTACTTGCGGCTGATGTTTGCGCGTGTAGGCAGACCGCATTGCCCAGAGCATGGCATTGAAATTACTTCGCAAACCGTAGAACAAATGGTTGACCGCATTATGGAATATCCAGAGAAGACGAAGCTGCAAATATTAGCGCCACTCATTTCAGGACGCAAGGGTGAGCATTCCAAGCTGCTGGCGGATGTTCAAAAGCAAGGCTTCGTTCGTGTGCGCGTCAATGGCGAGCTGCGTGAGTTAAGTGAGAAGATTGAGCTTGAGAAAAACAAGAAGCATAGCATTGAAGTGGTTGTAGATCGCATCGTGGTGAAGGCTGATGTTCATTCTAGACTTGCTGACTCCCTAGAAACAGCGCTTAAGCTGTCTGAGGGCCGTGTCCTTGTTGATATTATAGATCAAGAAGAGCTGCTCTTTAGCTCAAATCTAGCTTGTCCGGAATGTGGGTTCAGTATCGAGGAGCTTGCACCACGTATGTTCTCCTTTAATAGTCCTTATGGGGCTTGTCCAGATTGTGATGGACTAGGGGCGAAGATGATTGTGGACCCTGATCTGCTTGTGCCTGACATGAGCAAGTCTATAAAGGAAGGGGCATTCCTTGCTTGGGCAGGCAGCACCTCCAACTATTATCCTCAGTTCCTTAGCGCGGTTTGTACGCACTACGGCATTAAAGAAGATGTTCCAGTATCAGAACTAACCGCGGAGCAAATGAAGAAGCTGTTGCTTGGAACGGGCGGCGAACGTGTGCGTTTCCTCTACGAAAATGATTTCGGCCATCGCAAGGAAGCTTATGTACCATTCGAAGGTATCGTAAATAATTTAGAGCGACGTTACAGAGACACGGCATCCGATATGATGCGTGAGCATATTGAAAATTATATGAGCGCTAAGCCGTGCGGAGGCTGCAAAGGGCAACGTCTACGCAAGGAAACTCTTGCGGTTACGATTGGCTCACAGAATATTGCTCATGTAACCTCATTATCGATTGGTGATGCTAAGCGCTATTTTGAATCGTTAACGCTTACTGAGAAGGAACGTACGATTGCTAATCTCATTCTTAAGGAAATTAACAGCCGACTTGGCTTTCTTGTTAATGTCGGTCTTGAATATTTGTCATTAAGCCGAGCAGCTGGTACATTATCTGGCGGTGAAGCGCAGCGTATTCGACTTGCGACACAAATTGGCTCTAGTTTAATGGGTGTTCTCTATATTTTAGACGAGCCGAGTATTGGTCTTCATCAACGTGATAATGATCGACTCATTGAGACACTTGCACATATGCGTGATCTCGGCAACACGCTTATTGTTGTTGAGCATGATGAGGATACGATGCTTGCAGCTGATTATATTATTGATATTGGACCCGGAGCCGGTATTCATGGCGGTGTAGTTGTCGCTGAAGGAACACCGGAGGAAGTGATGGCTAACGAGCACTCGCTTACTGGCCAATATTTGAGCGGGCGTAAGTTTATAGCTGTTCCTCTTGAACGGCGACCAACTACTGAGAAATGGCTTGAGGTTCGCGGAGCTAAGGAAAATAATCTTAGAAACGTAAATGTAAAAATTCCATTAGGCGTGTTTTCAGCGGTTACCGGGGTATCTGGGTCAGGTAAATCGACCTTTGTGAATGAAATCGTATATAAAACACTTGCCCGCGATCTGAATAAAGCGAAGACGCGTCCTGGTCAATATAAGGAAATGCGCGGTATCGAGCATTTGGAGAAAGTGATAGATATTGATCAATCACCAATTGGACGTACACCACGTTCAAATCCAGCTACCTACACGGGAATGTTTGATGATATTCGCGATTTGTATGCGAACACTAATGAATCCAAGGTGCGCGGCTATAAGAAGGGCAGATTTAGCTTTAACGTCAAGGGCGGACGCTGTGAAGCTTGCCGTGGGGATGGTATTATCAAAATCGAAATGCATTTCCTGCCGGACGTCTATGTACCGTGTGAAATTTGCAAAGGCAAGCGTTACAATCGTGAGACGCTTGAAGTGAAGTATAAAGGCAAAAATATTGCTGAAATTTTGGATATGACGATCGAAGACGGATGTTTATTTTTTGAGAATATCCCTCGTATTCACCGTAAAGTTCAGACGTTGCTTGATGTGGGGCTTGGCTATATGAAGCTCGGCCAATCGGCGACGACATTGTCTGGAGGAGAAGCGCAGCGGGTGAAGCTGGCAGCAGAGCTGTATCGTCGTTCCACCGGAAAAACGCTGTATATTTTGGATGAGCCGACAACAGGGCTGCATGCGGATGATATCGACAGATTGCTTACAGTATTGCACCGCCTGGTTGATTCAGGTGAATCCGTACTCGTAATTGAGCATAATTTGGACGTTATCAAAACGGCGGATTATTTGATTGATCTAGGACCAGAAGGCGGTAATGGGGGCGGCATGATTGTAGCAACCGGAACGCCTGAGCAGGTCATGAAGGTAGAAGGCTCGTATACTGGCAAGTATCTGAAGCCGATTTTAGAGCGTGACCTTAAACGGACAATTGCACAAAATAACACATTTGAGAATGCGGCTGCTGAAGCAATAGGGGTAGAGTGATTTAGGTTGTAAATATGCAAAAAACCGCTGAGGGACAAGTGGAGAACAGAGTGGTTATATAAACTGTCAGAGATGGACATTTTATATATACAGAGTAGTCTTATCCTATGTAGTTCTACTATAAATAAGAAAAATTATTGTAAATCGTGACAAAGTTGTTACGAAACGTGTTTCGTACTTGCGCCTGTGGCAACTTAAAGCTAACATATAGTATTATTAGGCTACGTGCGAAAAAGAGGAGGTCCCTTCATGTTTTTGGCAGAAGAAGCAGCAAAAGAGGCTAGCAAAATCGGTACTTTCGATTGGTTTATGCTTGCCTTTACGGTATTGATTGCAATAGGGTTCGTTCGACTATTGTCTCAGCGTCCGAAGAAGAATATATTCGCAATCGGTTTTACAGCTGTATCCCTCGGATTGTTCTTGTTGATCGACTACATCATGATTTTCAAAATTTGGATGGCATAATCGAAAAAAAAGGTCTGTCGGATATATCCGACAGACCTTTTTTTGTGGAAAATTAAACCCACCACATCTCGCCAAGTGGCTCGCGAATAAGGATTTGCTGAAGATTTTGAACGGCTTTAGTAAACCCTTCATCTACAGACATCAATCCATCCTCGTGTTCAATGCTCACAACGTAGTCGTAGCCAACCAAACGCAATGCGCTTAGAATATCTGCCCAAACCTTAAGATCATGACCATAGCCAACAGTACGGAACTGCCATGCGCGGTCAAGCATTAGGGAGTATGATTGCATGTCTGTAACACCATGATGATTAACGTTGATTGGATCAATTGTCGTGTCTTTTGCGTGGAAGTGATGAATCGCTCCTGCACGGCCAAGAATTTGTACCGCTTGAACAGGATCAATACCTTGCCACCACATATGGCTTGGATCAAGGTTAGCGCCGATTGCGTCGCCTGCTGCTTCACGAAGACGAAGAAGAGTGGCAGGACTATGTACAGAGAAACCACCGTGCAGCTCAAGACCCATTTTCACACCGCTCGCAGAAGCCAATGCTCCAATTTCGGACCAATAAGGAATAACCTTTGCTTCCCACTGCCATTTCAAAATATCTTGGAAATCGTTTGGCCATGGAGCAACCGGCCAGTTCGGATATTTTGCATCCTCGTGGTCGCCAGGGCAGCCGGAGAATGTGTTCACAACGGAAACTTCAAGGCGATTAGCTAATTCAATTGTTTTGCGGATAACATCATCATGCTCAGAGGAAATAGCCTTCTGCGGGTGAAGCGGGTTACCGTGGCAGCTAAGTGCGCTGATCATTAGTCCGCGTGATTCTACAGCTTGCTTATACGCTTTAAGCTTTCCTGCATCAGCAAGCAGTCCGTCAAGATCGCAATGTGCGTTGCCTGGGTATCCACCTGTTCCGATTTCAATAGCGTCTAGTCCTTTGGATGCAATGTAATCAAGCGCTTCCTCGAATGGCTTTTGTGCAAATAGCACGCTAAATACTCCTAATTTCATGTAAACAAATACCTCCCGAATCGATCTGAATGGATTGTTTTCACAGTCACGTCTATTATAGCACTTCTCCTGTCTCTTCATATAACGTCAATTAAGATTGGGCAAAATCGCATAATAAATGAGCAAAACTAGCATGGAGAGTATATTTTTTCAAGAAAGCTACCATGTTGGTAGTAATGTGTGGTGGAATAGAAGACGTCTGTTTGTTACACTAATAGAAGTAGGCTTCAAAATGAGAGGGATTGAGATTTAGAAATGACAAAAACAATAATTAGATCTGATATAGAACTGCTGGCTCCAGCAGGTGATTGGGATTGTATGCGTGCTGCTGTAGCGAACGGTGCGGATGCGATATTTTTTGGTGTGGAAAAGTTTAATGCTAGAGCACGTGCGAATAACTTTCGCAGCGAAGAACTACCTGAGATTATGGCGTTTCTTCATACGTATGGCGTTAAAGGTTTTCTGACGTTTAATATTCTCGTATTTGAAGATGAGCTTAGAGACGCTCAGAAGCTAATTGAGATGTGTATAGATGCAGGTGTAGATGCGGTTATTGTTCAGGATTTAGGCTTGGTGAAGCTGATCCGTGAGCTATCGCCGGACTTCCCTATTCACGGCTCGACACAAATGACGATCACATCGCCAGAAGCGGTTGAGTTCACCAAGCCGTTTGGTTTGGAGCGAGTGGTGCTAGGTCGGGAAAATAATCTGAAGCAAATTCGTATGATCGGCGCTCAGGCTAAATTGCCGATGGAGGTTTTTGTGCACGGCGCGCTGTGCGTGTCGTATTCCGGTCAATGCCTCACATCTGAAATGTGGGGCGGACGCTCTGCCAATCGAGGCGAATGCGCGCAAGCATGCCGGCTGCCTTATGATCTTATGGTCGATGGCGAGGTTCAGCCGATGGGAGACATTGCGTATTTGTTGTCGCCGAAGGATTTGGCGGCAATCGATATTATTCCCGAGCTAATCGACGCGGGAGTGACGTCTTTCAAAATCGAAGGACGTCTCAAAAGTCCGGAGTATGTCGCGAATGTCGTGAGCAAGTATAGACGCGCGATCGATAAATATTTTGACGGCGACTTATCGAAGCCGTCGGTGGAAGAAGTGCGTGAGCTGCAGCAGAGCTTCTCGCGCGGCTTCACGCATGGTTTCCTGTCGGGAACGAACAACAAGATGCTTGTTGAGGGAACGTTCCCGAAAAGCCGAGGAGTCTTCCTCGGCAGAGTAGAGCGCATTATGCGCGATGCTGTTACATTGCGCATCGACGCGCCGCTTAAACGCGGCGATGGCATTGTGTTTGACGCAGGTGACCCGACGAAGAAGGAAGAGGGCGGCCGCGTCTATGATATTCGCCGTCAGGGCGTTAAGATCGAAGGCGAAGCACAAGAAGGCACGTACATTGAGCTAGTAGCGGGCCGCAACGATGTTGATTTGCGTAAGGTACATGTCGGAGATCGTGTATGGAAGACAAACGATCCGGCGTTGGATAAACGTCTAAGAGCGTCATTTGAAACGGAAAAGCCATATCGCGTATTCCCGCTTCACGTTCGAGTAACTGGTGCATTGGGTCAACCGATGCGCACATGGTGGACAGATGTTCAGAAGGGGACGACCGTTGAGGTTGTTACTGAACTCGAATTAGAGCAAGCCCAGAAGCGTCCGATGGATGCTGCTTTACTGGAGGATCAGCTAGGTCGTCTTGGTGGAACGGTTTATCAGCTAGAGAAGCTTGAAGTGGAGCTGCAAGGTGATTTGATCGTACCGATTCGTGAGCTGAACCGTTTGCGTCGTGAAGCCGTAGAACAGCTGGCAGGTGAACGTCCGAAGCCGCCTGTTTATATAAAGCATGAGGTTAGTGTGCGCTCTAATAATAATGGAGCAGCACCAAAGGATATTTTGTCACCGCGCAGCGGTAAGGATGCTAATCTGATAGCGCTATGCCGCAGCCTCGAACAGGTTGAAGCAGCAGTGAAAACAGATGTATCATACGTATATGCCGATTTTGAGTTCATTAAGCAGTTTCCAGCAGCAGTAGCTGCAGCACGTGCCGCGGGCAAGCCGATTGCACTGGCAACGCCACGTATCCACATGCCTAACGAGAACGGCTACCATGCAAATATTTTGAAGCTGCAGCCTGATGCAGTACTCGTCCGTAACACAGRAGCGCTCTATTATTACTTGCGTGCAAAAGCGGCTAATCAAGGCAAACCGTTCCCTAAACTAATTGGGGATTTCTCTCTAAATGTAGCGAACCATAAAGCGGTGAACCTTTTTACAGAGGTTGGACTTGATTTGATCACGCCGTCTTATGACTTAAATATACAGCAAATGGTCGATTTACTTGAGAACTCAGATACATCGATGCTGGAAATGGTTATCCATCAGCATTTACCGATGTTCCATACGGAGCATTGCGTATACTGTACGTTTATGAGCGAAGGAACTGACTTTACGAATTGTGGACGACCTTGCGAAGAAAAACGGGCATCCCTTCAGGATCGAATTGGCATGGCACATCCCGTGCGCGTCGATGAAGGTTGCCGGAATACAGTATACAATGCAGTTGAGCAATCAGGCGCGGAGTATATTCGGAACTTTGTAGGACTCGGTGTATCCAACTTCCGTGTTGAGTTTTTGGAAGAAACACCAGAGAAGGTACTAGAAGTGCTATCACTTTACCGTGATGCGCTAGATGGTCGTATTACTGGTACGCAAGTATGGCGCAGCTTGAAAGCTATTAACCAGCTTGGTGTAACGCGCGGGCAACTGGTTAACAAATAAACAACGAACCAATGGTAAGGACAATTTTAGATCTAAGATGACTTATATCGTATATTGTCCGACATAAATAAATAACAGCTATGAGTTGCCGTCTTCTCTGCAAAAGGGAGGGCGGTATTTTTTTATGACCAAATGCAACCATATTCCATCCTGAACGCATCTGAGTAGTAGAAAGAAGGTGAAACGATGAGCGGGGAGCGAGAGGCGATTGAGCGACTGAAGGGTGGGGACGGCTCCGCACTCAAGTGGCTGATGGAGCAATACGGCAACGATCTGATACGAACGGCTGTGTTGCTGTTGAAGGACCGTCATCTTGCTGAAGATGTGAGCCAAGAGGTGTTTATAACAGCTTTTCAAAAAATTAAACAATTTCGTGGTGAAGGCAGCTTAAGAGGGTGGCTGCTGCAAATGACGATTAACCGCTGCCGCAGTAAGATAAGGCTGGCTTCATGGAAACGACTTTTCTTTCGTGAAATAACGGATGAAGAGGCAGCGGCCAACATGCAAAGTATTAACTCGTTTACCATCTCTTCTAAAACATCAGAGCCAGGTACAGGGCAATGGGTCGATGCTATGTCGCTTCGTCAAACCGTTGAATCGATCCCATTAAAATACCGGGAAGTCATCGTTCTATATTATTATCAGGACCTCACCATCAATAAGATTTCCCATGTGCTGCAAGAACCGGAAGGCACAATCAAAAGCAAACTGCTGCGAGGGCGTAAGCTGCTGCGCAATCAATTAGAGGAAGGGGGGTGGCATGATGAATTCGAAGCCGAGCAAAAAACGGTTACGTAACAAGTTGGATAATGAACTATCAGATATACAATTTAATGAGCAAATGCAAATGGCTGTCATGGACAAAACTCGGCCGGTATCCTTTTGGAACCGTGAACTACGAATTCCTTGGCCTGCCGTTGCGCTAGTTATCTGTATGTTTATCGCCGCACCCGTACTGGGTTGGCAATGGATGACATCGGAGCCGTCCTCCGTTTTAACGACAGAAAAAAAGGTTCAACATACAGAGAATGATCCACTAGTCGTTTTTGTAGGGGGAACTTATTATGAATCTCAGCTGCTTGAAGGGTGGTCGAGCATGAAGTGATGCATATTAAAATAAAAACATTACTATTTTCGATAGTGCTGCTGCTGATTATGGCATGGATTGGTTACTTTTCATTGCCCTCCCTGCTATTTAACGCCGGTAAATATGATGTGCTGCTGAAATGGTTTCCGAAAGACGCTTATGCTCAACTAGCATTTAATCAGATTGCGATGAATGCATCAGAAAATTCAACTGATTCAGGAGATGAGAGGATATTTATATATCCCACGTTTAGTTCCTCTGGAGGAGGAGACTCAACCTACGAAGAACGAGCTCGTGGCATATCAGAGCTTGAGCAGCTGCTATACAAATATCCGGAAGCCACGTATACAACTAGCGGAGTGAAATTCAGCTTGGCAAAGCTTTATATATGGAATAAGCAATGGGATAAAGCAGACCTTCTCATTAGTGAGCTTATTGCCACCAAAAATGCATTTTATTCCGAAGAAGAGCTGGAGAGTTTTCGTTCTATGCTTGAAACAAGAAAAGTGGTTGCAGGTAAGCAGGCTGCTGTATCGGGTAAAGTCATGATTGGCAATAAACCGGCTGCAGACGTTTTTGTGGTGTTGCACCCTAAGGATGAGAACGGCTGGAGCTCACCACCATATTCGAGCTATCCCATAGCAATTACAGATGAGCAGGGGTTATATCGGTTTTACGATATAGATGCTAACGAATATGAGGTAGGGGTAGGTGTAACCCCGGCTGAAGTAAGTGGGTACTATTTAACGCAATCCACTAAGCAAACCATCCATATCAATTCGGGTAAAACGGAGCAATACAATTTTGATTTCGTGCAGCAAGTTGAAGTAGTAGCGCCTGTAAACAAAGAGCGGATAGCTGGAGAGAAACTGCGTTTTGAATGGTTGCCCTACCCTGGTGCTGATTATTATGAGTTATCTATTACTACAATCCATCGAAATAAAAAGGGCAAAACACTTGGGTCGAGTACGGCTCCTTTAACGGATGAGCATTATAAAGGGACGAGTGCGGAATACACATTAGAGGAGCTTCGTGGATATAATCGTGGTGGAAGTAAATCAACTAATGCTGAAGGAGATGTCGTTTTATCGAATACAGGAATACTTGGAGCCGTATTCCCTGGCGGCGAATTTATTTGGTCTGTTGACGCGTATGATGCCAATGGTTTTATAATATCTAGCTCTAGCGGTTACTACACGATGTCAACTAATACAGCTCCCTTATTTACGGTATCGGATGAAGGTATGCTTGAAGGTGACAAGTTGGTTATTAATGGAGAGTACGAGCAAGCCATAGAATCCTACAAGTTAGAAGGGAATAACGATTATGCACTACGTGCTTTGGCTAGGTTAGCTTATAACGGTATTACAAAAGAAGATGGCGATCCTGCAGAGGCGTTAGTTTATTTAAATAGGATTAGCATCCAAACAGATAGTGATAAGGAACTCCTGAAGGAAGTAAAGGAAAAGCTTAAGCGGAAATAACTAAATAACTAAGGACTAACCGTTTGACACGCTATTCGCGCTGGCATAGCATAGAAGGATAAAGCATGGATGAGATTTATGATTTTTGTGAAAAAGCGAGGCGTGATCAAACATGAATAATACTTGGTTTTCCAGCTGGAAGCATGTTTTTAAACTCGATCCTGATCGAGAATTGTCTGATGAGATACTCGATGCTATCTGTACATCAGGTACAGATGCAGTTATCGTAGGAGGCTCCAGCGGAGTTACTTTTGAAAATACAGTGGATCTAATGGCGAGAATCCGCAGATATTCCGTCGAATGCGCACTCGAAGTTTCCTCCATGGAGGGTGCCGTACCTGGCTTTGACGGATACTTTGTTCCACTTGTTCTGAATACGAGCAAGGCAGAGTGGATTATTGGCCGACAAATCGAAGGCTTGAAGGAATACGGGTCTTTTGTTCCATGGGAAGAAACAGCGGCTCAAGGCTATATTATATTGAACGATGAAGCAACAGCTGCAAAATTAACAGAGGCGCAGACAGAGTTAAGTGAAGCAGACCTCATCGCACATGTGCGAATGGCAGATCGTCTGATGCGGCTTCCTGTTATATATTTAGAATATAGTGGGACATTTGGCGATATGAAGCTTGTGAAGCGGGCAAGAACTGCTGTTGTTCAGGCTCAAATCTTCTACGGCGGCGGCATCGACAATGCAGATAAAGCTCGTCAAGCAGCAGAAGCTGCCCATACTGTTGTTGTAGGCAACGTCATTTATAGCGATTTAGCAGCTGCGCTATCTACCGTGTCTGCGGTAAAAGAAGTTACAGAGATCACTCGTTAAAACTCAAAATAATATTCCATGGGTTCAAATATATTTAGTCAAAAGAAGCGTGGCACATCGAGAGGGCCATCAATAAAACGTAACCCTCTACCGAGATGCCACGTTTTCTACATCTATTCCTTATCCGCCTTGTCTTTAAAAGAATACCACTCTCCGATATGCATACCCGCACCCGCACCCACACCCGCACCCGCACCCGCACCCGCACCCATGATACCCTTGCTCTTCCTAGTTAATCCAAACTGATTAATTTATAAGCACTATGAAAAGAGACCTCTATTTCAGTTGCCGCATTACACGTGTCTTAGCTCCAATTACTTATTAGCTCAGCTTTGCTTCACTATCCCGTCAGCTCAGGAAGGGTTGCGTATTTTGTGAGGTGAAGGAGGTTTGAGTGGCTTTGCTCCACTATCCCGTCAGCTCAGGAAGGGTTGCGTATTTTATGAGGTGAAGGAGGTTTGAGTGGCTTTGCTCCACTATCCCGTCAGCTCAGGAAGGGTTGCGTATTTTATGAGGTGAAGGAGGTTTRAGTGGCTTTGCTTAACTATCCCGTCAACTCAGGTGTGCTGACTATTGTCTGTTTGCTAGCTAGAATACAATCACTACATGATTAAAAATAATTGAAAAGATAGCGATAGGGATATATCCGTACGGAATATCAGACTATCAATTTTTTAAATAACAAAGGAATTTTGGCGGCTAGAGCGGAGAAATAAGATCATGGTATTTTGGGGGTAAAGGAATTGAGTGGAGATGTAATGGAGGAGTGTCCTGCAAAATGTTGAGGGCTCATTGATTTTCCTGAGCAAAGGGGATTATGAAGCAAAGGTGAAAAAAGAGGAAGTAGAAGTGAAGGTACAGTTAAGATTGTTATTGAAGATATTGGCGGAAAGATGAGCGGATGTGTAAGAGCGGTTGATTGAAATACAATGTATGTTGTAGAAAGACTATAGGAAACTCCTGAGCAGAGGGGATAATGAAGCAAAGGTGAAAAAAGAGGAAGTAGAAGTGAAGGTACAGTTAAGATTGTTATTGAAGATATTGGCGGAAAGATGAGCGGATGTGTAAGAACGGTTGAATAAAATACAATATAAGTTGTAGAAAGACTATAAGAAACTCCTGAGCAAAGGGGATAAAGAAGCAAAAGTGGGACGGTGTGATAGTAGCTTATGGTTTTAGGTTTTACGACGACGAAAGGAGTTTGGTAAGATTTTTTTTGAAGGGTAAATTGACACAGGGTGGGTCGTTGTCTACACTGAGGAGAGGCGAACAAATGGGAACAAAGGAGTCGGAGCATGTTAAATCATATTAGCATCGATCAAGCGGTGCAAAAGCTGAATCCGCCGCAGCGGGATGCCGTTCAAGCAACGGATGGCCCATTGCTTATTATGGCAGGAGCAGGCAGTGGGAAGACGCGCGTACTGACGCATCGAATTGCTTACATCATAGAAAAGAAGCGAGTGGCCCCATGGAGTATTTTGGCCATTACGTTTACAAATAAAGCATCTCGTGAAATGCAGGATCGGGTAAGTGCACTAGTTGGACCATCAGGACGGGATATTTGGGTATCAACCTTCCACTCGATGTGTGTACGTATTTTGCGTAGAGATATTGATCGAATTGGATTTACGTCGAGCTTTTCTATATTGGATTCATCGGACCAACTATCAGTTATTCGTAACTGTATGAAGGATTTGAATATTGATACAAAAAAAGTCGAGCCAAAGGCCGTGCAAGCTGCAATTAGCGGTTCCAAAAATGAACTCATTACTCCGGAACAATTTGAGCAAAAGGCTGGGGATTATTTTCAGGGCATTGTTGCCCAAGTATTTACGAAGTACCAGAAGAAGCTTAGAAGCAACAACTCGCTTGATTTTGACGACTTGATTATGATGACGATTCAATTATTTAAGGAAATGCCTGAGGTACTTGAGTTTTACCAGAACAAGTTCCGTTACATTCATGTGGATGAGTATCAGGATACGAACAGAGCACAATACATGCTAACCCGCATGCTAGCGGATAAGCATCATAATATATGTGTAGTAGGTGACAGCGACCAGTCTATTTATCGGTGGCGCGGGGCTGATATTACGAATATTTTGAATTTTGAAGGCGATTATCCTGAGGCGCGGACGATTATGTTGGAGCAAAATTATCGTTCAACGGCTAATATTCTTGATGCGGCAAATGCGGTTATCAAGTTAAACACAGGCAGGAAGCCTAAGAAACTATGGACCGATCAAGGTGCTGGCGATCTCATTTCGTTGTATCAAGCAGATTCTGAGCATGACGAGGGTTATTTTGTTACAGGCGAAATTCGGAAAAGTGTAAACCAAGGCCGCAAGTTTGCTAATCATGCTATTTTATATCGGACGAACGCGCAGTCACGGGTAATAGAGGAAATACTTATTAAATCAGATATTCCTTATCAAATTGTTGGAGGAGTTAAGTTCTATGATCGTAAAGAGATTAAGGACTTGCTCGGATATTTGAAGCTGATCTCTAACCCGGATGATGATATTAGTTTAGTACGAATTATCAATGTGCCGAAGCGGGGCATTGGCGATACGACTGTCGGGAAGCTGGCGGATGAAGCGGGCAGACGAGGTACGTCAATTTATCGCGTGCTGAATGATCTCGGTGAGGTTGAAGTGAATGGCCGTACACGAACGCTGCTGCGTGAGTTTTATGACATTATCGACAGTTTAACACGTATGGTTGAGTATCTTTCTGTTACGGAGTTAACTGAGAAGGTGTTGGAGCTGTCACAGTATCGAATGGAGCTTCATCAAGAAAATACACTCGAGTCGAAGGCTCGTCTTGAAAATATTGATGAGTTTCTGTCGGTGACGATGGATTTCGAGAAACGTAATGAAGATCGTACGCTGGTTGCATTTTTGACTGATCTAGCGTTGATTGCCGATATTGATTCATTGAACAAGGATGAAGAAGAAGCGGAAAAGAATAAGGATGCCGTCACTCTGATGACGATGCATAGCGCGAAGGGCCTCGAGTTCCCTGTTGTGTTCATCATCGGCATGGAGGAGAGTGTATTCCCTCATAGCCGCGCACTTGCAGATAATGAAGAGCTTGAGGAAGAAAGGCGACTCGCTTATGTTGGAATTACACGTGCAGAGAAGCGATTGTACTTGACCTGCGCTCGTATGCGGACGTTATTCGGACGTACGAACAGCAATATGCCTTCACGATTCCTGCAGGAAATTCCAGAAGCAGTGAGGGAAGGCGTTTCGTCCGGAGGCGGGGGTTATTCCCGCGCAATCGGACGCAGCGGAACTGGCCCTAGCGGCGGTGCCGCAGCACAGAGCGCGGCGGGCCGTGGTATTGCAGGGCGCACGCCAGCTGGCGCGCCCGGTACAGCAGGTCGTTCCCCAGGTATGGGGGGAACGACCCCGGCCGCGATGGGCGGCAGAGGTGGCGTGCGGGTGAGCACGCCAATGCAGGACGCCGCTCGGGCGGCTCAAGGGGCAGGCGCGGCGGGTGATTCCGCGCCGGGAACCTTTGCTGCCGGCGACAGAGTCTCGCACGGCAAGTGGGGTATTGGTGTCGTTGTATCCGTTAAGGGGACAGGCAAGGACATGCAGGTTAATATCGCTTTTCCAGCTCCGGTTGGAATTAAGCCATTGCTCGCGGCTTTTGCACCGATTACGAAAGTGTAACTAGGATAAGTTATTTTGAAGATTAGAAGGAGGAGCCTCCCGTGAATGCTCAGTTGGAACGGATGCAACAGCTAGTAACGCTCATTAAAGAGCATAACTATTACTATTACACGCTTGATGATCCTAAACTAAACGATGTTGAATATGACAAGCTCTACGATGAACTGATCGCTCTGGAAGCCTCCACAGGAGTAACTTTGCCAGAGTCGCCTACCAATAGGGTAGGCGGGGAGTTGTTGAAGGGTTTTGAGCCGCATCGGCATCGCGCACGTTTGTGGAGTCTAGATAAAGCGCAGAACGACGAGGATTTGCTCGCATGGAACACACGTATGCTGAGAGCTATCGCTGATTACAACGTAAAGCATCCGGATGAGGAGCCATTGCCCCAGCCAACTTATGTAGTGGAGCTTAAATTTGATGGATTAACATTAAATTTGACGTATGACGATGGGCAATTAGTTCAGGCGGCAACTCGAGGCAACGGTGCAATCGGAGAAGGGATTTTACAGCAGGTGCGTACAATTCGTTCAGTACCGCTAACAATACCTTTTACAGAAGGCATTATCGAAGTGCAGGGTGAGGGTATCATGCAGTTATCCGTACTTGCAAAATACAACGAAACCGCAGTAGATCCGTTAAAAAACGCTCGTAATGCAGCAGCTGGAGCCTTGCGCAACTTAAATCCGAAGGTGACAGCAGAACGCAAATTGAATGCTTTCTTCTATAATATCGGTTTTGCTGACGGAGTTTCGTTTAATGATCATCGTGAGATGCAGCAGTTTTTACGGGATAATCAGTTTAAAGTAAATCCTTATGTTTCATATATGGATACGATTGAAGAAGTACAAGCGGAGCTATCAAAGGTCACCGAACAGCGCGATACGTTGGATTTTTTAATCGATGGAGCGGTTGTGAAGGTTGTTGATATGCGAACACGTGAGGCTTTGGGCTACACGGATAAGTTTCCGCGATGGGCGGTTGCGTTTAAATTTGAGGCGGAAGAAACAACGACAGTGCTAGAATCGGTATCGTGGGAAGTTGGACGCACAGGTAAAATAACGCCAGTAGCTCGTGTAGAGGCGGTGGAGCTTGCAGGTGTAACGGTTCAGAACTGTACTCTTAATAATATTGGAGATATTGAACGTAAAAATCTGAAAAATGCACTAGGTGCCCTCGTTATCATAAGAAGGTCAAATGACGTAATTCCAGAGATATTAGGTAAAGCAGATGACGAGCCTGGTGAAGAAATCGTATTTCCTACCGTATGTCCTTCTTGCGGCACAGAGCTTGAACAACGGGGAGCTCACTTATTCTGTAATAATAAGCTGGGCTGTCAGCCGCAGATTATAGGGCGGATTTCACATTTCGCTTCTCGTGACGCGATGGATATTGATACGTTCAGCGTTATGACGGCAGAACAACTGTATACAGACAGCGGAGTTCGTGATCCTGCTGATTTGTATGCATTGACGTATGAGGATCTCATTAAGCTAGATCGATTCGGCGAAAAAAAGGCGCGTAAGCTGCTTGATGCTTTTGAAAAGTCAAAAGATCGTGATTTAGCGGCGTTTTTGTTTGCTCTGGGAATACCGAATACGGGTAAGGCAACTACAAAAATGCTAGCTGAGCATTACGGTGATCTTCAAGCGATTATGCATGCTCAGGTAGAGGAGCTAATTACTCTCTCTGATATCGGAGGCATTGTTGCGGATAGTATAGTTGGCTTTTTCAATGATCCAATTATACAAGCTAGCATTACCCGTATGCTTGAGCTTGGAGTGAAAGCAGAAGCTGAAAAACAGGCAGTCGTAAGACAGGATAGTGTATTTAGTGGTAAAACGGTCGTTCTCACTGGAACGCTGCCAACTATGTCGCGAGATGATGCTGCTAAGAAGCTTGAAGCATGCGGCGCCAAAATATCAGGAAGTGTGTCGAAGAAAACAGATTATGTAATTGCAGGGGAGAGCGCTGGAAGTAAACTGACCAAGGCGCGTGAACTAGGCGTGACTGTTATTGAGGATGAAGCGGAGTTATTGAGACTCTTGGGTGAAACCTCTGTATAAAATCTAAATTATAAGAGCGCCCGTGCAGGATTAGCACGGGCGTTTTTTATTGAGGTAGAACGAATAGCGCAGGTCGACATATTAATTTAAGAATGATCTTTATTGTAAAAAACTTATCTCGATTAATTTGTCATTTTTTACAACTTGCATTCTTATTTCACAAATGATATATTATTTCTTGTCGCTTCTGAGACACAACGGATCAACAAAAAGAGACACATTATGATATAAAGAAATGTGAAACAAGCTGTTGACACGGTCGACGAAAGATGATAATATATTTTCTTGTCACCGACAAATTGTGACAAACAAGTTCTTTGAAAACTGAACAAATGGATCACGTCGATCTGATAATGTTTTAAAATAGCTAGTTAAGTATTGAGCAAGTCAAACACCAATTTGGAGAGTTTGATCCTGGCTCAGGACGAACGCTGGCGGCGTGCCTAATACATGCAAGTCGAGCGGATTTAATTGAAAGCTTGCTTTCAATTAAGTTAGCGGCGGACGGGTGAGTAACACGTGGGTAACCTGCCTTTAAGACCGGGATAACATTCGGAAACGGATGCTAATACCGGATAGGCGATTTGATCGCATGATCGAATCGAGAAAGATGGAGCAATCTATCACTTAGAGATGGACCCGCGGCGCATTAGCTAGTTGGTGAGGTAACGGCTCACCAAGGCGACGATGCGTAGCCGACCTGAGAGGGTGATCGGCCACACTGGGACTGAGACACGGCCCAGACTCCTACGGGAGGCAGCAGTAGGG
>NZ_JBFUHJ010000034.1:0-33388 GCF_056402455.1 Paenibacillus sp. P4_A7
CCGTCTGACCGGGCGGCACGCGATGCGCTACCTCTGGTGCGACCACAGCCTGCTTAATTGTTTTGATCTTCTTGAGACGCTCTGCTTTGTTATGCATGATGTATGCCTCCTCCAAGCGTAAACGGCTGTCGCCATCTTTTTCGGCGAAGCTAACGTTTCGCGGTGAATTATGCGCCTATTATAAATGTGAAACTTATAAATTCTTATCATTTTTAAAAACGTTTTGCTTAACGTGAGCTTTCGTTCGCTTTGCGAGCTTCCATCATATAGCTTTTGTCTTTGAAGATTAACATAGCCACTATTGTAACCACATACGGCAGCATCATCGTGAAATGTGTTGGAACGGAAAAGCCTTGCAGCCTAATGCTAAGTGCGTCCATTAGACCGAACAAAAGACTGGAACCCGCAACACCGATTGGATTAGACTGACCAAGCATCGTCGCAACAAGAGCAATAAAGCCTCTTCCTGAAGTCATCCCCTCGGTAAACATCGTAACATTGCCAAGTGACAGCTGCGCACCAGCCAAGCCGCATAATACACCGCACAACAAGACAGCGCCATATTGTATCCTGGATACTTTAATGCCAAGGCTTTTTGCCGCGCTTGGATTTTCTCCTGCTGCGAGCAGGCGGAAGCCTGTCACTGTTTTGAATAAAAACAGCTGCAGCCCAATTACAATAATGAAAGCTAAATAGACAAGCGGCGAATGACCGGATAAAACGTCACCAAGCCAAGGAATATCTTTAATCACTGGGATTTCCCATTTCGGCAAGCCTATCATATCTTTGTTGTAATAAGCACCTTTCACATCAAAAATCGCTCGCAGCAAAAAGGTTGTCAATCCGAGTGCGAGAAAATTAAGTGAAATACCGACAACTATGACATTTGCCTTTAAGTTAATACTCATATAGGCGAAGATCATCGAAAAAGCCATCGTACTTAGAACCGCAATTAAAACTGCTGCAAAAAGGTTACCTGTAAAGTGATTGCCTACGATTGCGGAGAAAGCTCCTGTTAGCATCAGCCCTTCCAAGCCGACATTAAACAAGCCGACACGGGCGCATATCGCACCGCCAAGCGCTGCCAACAAGATAGGAGCAACCAAACGCAGTGTCGAAGCAAACAGAGATACATCAAACAACTGGTCCATCGGAAGCCCTCGCTTTCTTGCGTTTAATAAACGAATAAGTTAACTTAGCGGATACGAATAAGATAAGCACCGCTTGAATAATGCTGGAAACCTCGAGCGGTACATCCGTGTTGCGCTCCATACCCATGCCGCCTGTTTGCAAAGCAGCGAGCAATATAGCCGCAAAAGCCGTTCCAAGTGGGTGAGATCCCGCAAGCAGAGTCGCCATAATACCTGACCAGGCATAGCCTGGAGTCGTTAAGGCCCCATCCAGATATCGATACTGTGTGCCTAACACTTCCACAGAGCCTGCTAAGCCTGCGAATCCCCCGCTGACGAACATACTAAGAAGCATCAACTTACCTCGCTTCACTCCTCCGTAGCTAGCAAACAGCGGATTCCCGCCAAGCATTCTTATTTCATAACCTTTAACGGTATACTTCATAAATAAAAAGGTTAATATTGCTCCTACAATTGCAAAAATAAATCCGCCATGCAAGCTCATTCCATCGAATAACTTCGGCAGCCACGCTGCCTTATCGATCATTACCGTCTGAGCCATAGCTGCCGATCCGCTTCGATCCATCAAAGGGTAAGAGACAATGTATCCTGCGAATAAGGTAGCAATATAATTGAGTAGCAAAGTCGTAATTAAAAGGTTCATCCGAAATCTAGCATCGAGCCAGCCGGCAAATGCCGACCATATTCCCCCGGAAATAATTCCGGCAATTATAGCTGCTGTGAGCTTAAACCAGCCTGGTCCCGGCATGTAAATAGCCGTTAGTGCTGCGCTTAATGCGCCAAGCACCATCTGACCCTCCGACCCCATGTTGAAGAATCCAGCTCGAAAGGCTATTGCCACGCCAAGTCCGATTAATATGATAGGCGTCGCTCTGCTTAATGTATTTGTGAAAARATAAAAGTTGCCAAATGCGCCCTTCCACATTTCCGCATATGTTTCTGTAATCGATCCGCCGACGACTGCAATCGCAATAGCCCCGGCCGCTAGCCCTACGACAATTGCCAGAAGAGGCTGCAGCAACGAACGTCCGAATTGTATCAGCTTATCCAACTGCTTTTCCTCCTGCCATCAACAAACTGATTTGGTCCTCCGTTGCCGTATCCGCAGTTAGCTCGCCGACAATTTTCCCTTCGAACATAACTAAAATACGATCAGAAAGCTTTAATATTTCTGTCAACTCCGATGAAACAAGCAAAATGGCACCTCTCTCATCACGTTTCTTGAGAAGCTCGCCATGTATTATTTCCATCGCACCAACGTCAACCCCGCGCGTAGGCTCCGCTGCAATCAGAAATGGTGTCTTCTGTGCAAGCTCTCTGGCAACGATTAGCTTCTGCAAATTGCCTCCAGACAAAAACTGTGCTTTTGTTGACAATGAGCCTGTTTTTATGCCAAACCGCTGCACCCATTCTGCTACCATGTCGCGAATACTAGATCCGCGCAAAATACCATACTTCTGATGTGTGCCAGTATGTCCCATCAAACCATTCTCAGTAACTGTCGCATCCTTTGCAACACCCCACTGATAGCGATCCTCCGGTATATGAGCTAGGCCCCCTTCTCGAATCTTACTCACAGAAGCACCTGTCATGTCACTACCAAGCAGTTTAATGGCCCCATCATCGGTTTTGATTAGGCCAGAAATCGCCTGCAGCAGCTCCGATTGTCCGTTACCAGAAATACCAGCAATACCTACAATCTCACCCTCGTTAACATGCAAGCTTACTTGATCGAGCAAAGGCTTCACTTTCGTTCCGCGAATGGAGATGTTTGAAACCTCCAAAACTGGTTTACCC
The DNA here is from genome assembly GCF_056402455.1 of Paenibacillus sp. P4_A7. Classification (NCBI taxonomy): domain Bacteria; kingdom Bacillati; phylum Bacillota; class Bacilli; order Caryophanales; family Paenibacillaceae; genus Paenibacillus; species Paenibacillus sp. P4_A7. Next base: position 2,949 of record NZ_JBFUHJ010000034.1, read on the forward strand.
GGTAAAGCTTTGTTACGAGATATATTCACTAATTCACGGCCTACCATAAGTCGTGACAACTGTTCCTCATTCGTATCGGCAGCATTAACTGTGCCGGTTACCTTGCCATCGCGCAAAACCGTAATACGGTCAGCGACCTCCATAATTTCTTGCAGCTTATGACTGATCAGAATAAAGCTTTTCCCCTGACGTGCCAGTTCCTTAATCGCAGCCAAAAGCTCTTTCACTTCTAGCGGCGTCAATACACCTGTCGGCTCGTCCAATATAATGATTTCAGCCCCCTGATGGAGCACCTTCAATATTTCTACACGCTGCTGAACACCAAGTGAACAATCCCCAACCTTTTTCCATGGATCTACTTGCATCCCATATTGCTTACCAAGCTGCTCTGTCTCTAATGCCGCTGCCTTACGATCAAAACCAATACCCTTGGAAGGCTCACGGCCAATCACAATGTTCTCAGCAATCGTAAAGGAAGTGAACAGCATAAAGTGCTGATGAACCATACCGATTTTATTCTGAATCGCATCGGTAGGATTGGTGAAGGACACCGACTTGCCATTTAGCTTAATCTCACCGCTTGTTGGGCTTTCCATTCCGTACAGAATGCGCATAAGCGTCGTTTTTCCGGCCCCATTCTCACCAACGAGCGCATGTATTTCCCCTTTGCGCAGCGTGAAATCAACGCCGTTATTGGCGATTACATTTCCATATGCTTTCGTTATACTCTCCATTTGCAACAGCATAATGGCGTTCAGCTCCTTTCACTCCCGGTTACAATCGCTTACACACGAAAACGACTATCGCCTGCCTTTACGGCGCAAGCTCGTTTCGTCAAGAAAAACCTTCCTGAATATCCCAAGGAAGTGTCCACTCAAAGAGCAAGCCGGCTGCAAAATAGCAGCCGGCATCTCTTACTATAACAACATTTTGTTACTTATTTTTGCTCGAGAGGATTTACTACAACGATTTTACCAGATTTAATGTCATCTGCGATAGCTTTTACTTTATCAACATTTTCTTGACCGATAAACTCGCTAAGTGGGGACTTGCTATCTTTCGTTACAAAAGTAAGTCCTACTCCGTCTTCTTTCAAACCATAGTCTGCAGTTCCGTATTCAAAAGTACCTTCTACGAATGCTTTAACTGTCTCGTAAGCAACTGCATCTGTACCTTTCAATTGCGAAAGGACGATATGCTCTGGATCTTCTTCTGTACGGTCAGTATCTTGACCTGATGTGTAGAAGCCTTTTTCTTTAGCTGCTTCGAATACACCATTATCGCCAACTGCTGCCATACCTGCGATGAAGTCAGCACCTTTAGATTGTTGAAGTAAAGCAAGCTCTTTACCTTTAACTGGATCTGCGAAGCCACCCACATAATTCACTAGAAATTTTGCTTCTGGATTCGTACTTTTCAAGCCTTGTTCGAAGCCTGAAGTATATTTTTTAAGAAGTGGAGCATCCATTGCTACAACTGCTCCAACCGTGTTTGTTTTAGTTGACAATCCAGCTAACGCTCCCATAAGGTAAGCTGCTTCATGCTCACGGAACATTACGCTGCGTACATTCGGTTGATCAACAAATGTATCAATTACCGCGAATGCCTTGTCCGGATTTTCAACAGCTACTTTGTTCAATGCGTCTTCTGCTTGGAATGTAGCTGTAATAATCAAGTCATAGTTTTCACTAACTGCTGCACGAAGGTTTTGTTCAAAACCAGCAGGATCTGTAGATTCGATTACCTTAACGTCGGCACCGAATTCTTCGCCAGCTTTACGGAAGCCTTCATCCATCAATACGAAAAATTTATTAACACCAATTTTCTCAGGCAACACAAGTGCGATTTTTTTCTTTTCTGCACCGCCAGCTGCATTATTTGTTTTGCCAGCTTCGTTCTTATTAGCTCCACAAGCGGCGAGCACGGCTACCATTAGAAACAACGATAATACTAAAGCAACTGATTTTTTCAAATAAATCTCCCCTAGTCTATGATTGTATTATTCATTTAAACCCTATTGGATTTATCGGAATTTGTCAATTACATTTTTTCGACAAATTTCTTGTTTATTTTACAACAAAATAAGCCCACTTACTAAACAAAGTTACTATAGTCACAAATTTGTAACATAATTCACGTTTACATGGTCTAAAAGGCTCGAGATTTCATTTTTTTTGACTTGGTGATACAATTATAAATTGACGACAGCAGTTTCGGTATCTTCAAGCTACTAGGATGAAAGAAGGTTTTAATGTGATTTTTTCGACTTATGCATTTATTTTTATGTTTCTTCCGATCACATTTTTAGGGTACCGACTCCTGAATGTGTTCAAGCTCAATGACCTTGCTAAAGTATGGCTTGTGCTGGCCTCGCTATATTTTTATTCACAGGGCAGTGGATCGTTTGTCTTCATATTTGTAGCCGACATATTTTTCAATCTCTTAATAGGAAGACAAATATTGAGGGCTGGAAAGTCCGGTTCAAATGGTATGAAGCGTTTGCTCCTCATTATAGGTCTGACGCAAAACATTTTGTTTCTTGGCTATTATAAATATGCTAATTTCGCAATCGAGAATGTTAACTTCGTTACCGGACAAGCTTACTCTCTCGTCCATATCATTCTCCCGCTAGGAATATCCTTTTACACCTTTCAACTTATCTCCTACTTGGTTGATTGCTACAGAGACAAGGTTGTAAAATCGTCTGTGATTGACTTTCTTGTGTTTGTTACGTTCTTCCCTCAGCTTATTGTAGGTCCAATTGTTCATAACGCTGATATTATTCCGCAAATCCAGGATACAGCTAGACCTTTATTTAATCGATCAAACATGATGCTCGGTATTTTTCTCTTCTCAATCGGCTGCGCCAAAAAGATCATGCTTGCAGACCCATTGACTGGCTATGCGGCAAGTTATTTTTCTAATATAGGAGCAGGCGACACCTTGTCCGCTTGGCTTGCATCTGTTGGCTATACCATGTCCTATTATTTTGATTTATCTGGTTATGCCGATATGGCGATCGGTCTTGCACTCTTCTTTAATATCAGGCTTCCGCAAAACTTCAATTCGCCATATAAAGCAAGAAACTTTCGCGAGTATTGGAATAGATGGCATATGACATTATCTAGATTTTTGTCTGACTACGTCTTTCGGAGTGTATACAAGAAAGGCAAGGGCAGCTTTAACTTTTATCTAGCCGTAATGGTTACCTTCTTCGTATCTGGATTTTGGCATGGCGCAGGCTGGAAGTTTGTTCTTTGGGGCGTAATAAATGGCGTCTTCGTGTGTGCCTCCCATGTGATGTACAGAAAAAAGTGGCAGATGCCCTTCATAATCGCTTGGGTAATAACCTTCATTGGTGTTGTAGCCACTCGAATTCTATTTGTAGCAAAAGATACTTCTCAAGCCGTAGATGTCATGCGAGCTATGGTTAGTCTACAAGACTTTGCAGGCATGGATATGCACGCGCTGTTTACACATTTGCTAACGTTTTTAGCCTACCATCTCTATACCATTTTATTGCTCATTATTGCGATGCTTATTTCCTTCTTTGCTCCAAACACGGGTGAAATAACGAAGGACTTCGTTCCACGCTATCGTCATGCGGTAGCTGCCGCCCTGCTGCTGGGCATATCCTTGTCACAAATGACATCTGTATCAAATTTTTTATACTTTCAGTTTTGAGGTGATTTTATGAAATTTTACAAATGGATCCTTGCATTCATAGCTTCTCTCGCCTTATCGGCTCTGCTGCTCGGCGGCTTTAATATGGCAGTTGATCCGTTTGGCGTGTTTGGGGACAAGCTGCTGAAATGGCACTCTTATAATATGGTGAACAACCCTAGGGTAGCCAAGATCGGCTATCTCGACCAGAACCATGACCAATATAATTCTTATATAATCGGCGGCTCCAAATCGAGCTCCATTTCTCCAACACTGCTTAATAAATATTACGGCGATGACGCCAAATTTTACAGCATGCTTATGTATGGCGGAGATTTTCATGATTATGAAAAAACGCTCTATTATATTGTCGATCAGTACAAGCCCAAAAACATCGTCATTCACATGAGCCTGCAGGAGATAAGCCATTATAATGAAACGGCTACTGATTTCAAACAATCTCTGCATGCTAAAGTGTCTGGCGAATCACGTTTTTCCTTCTACTTGGACTATTTGAAGTTGAACCCTTCCTACGGCTATACAAAGCTGGAAGGCTTTGCGAAGCGAGCAATCGATCCGTTCGAATACTCGCAGTTCATACCAGAAACAGGCGTCTACAATAAATTAAAACGTGACGCCGAGAAGGTGGATAACCTGGAGCAATATATGAAAACAAATAAGGAAGCTTTTGCCCCTTTCGGCAATTTAGAAGCTACCGCTCTTGACAAAAATGTATCCTCTTTGGAACGCATGAAGGCGTACGCGGAAGATCACGGTGTAACATTCCGCTTAATTACAGGTGCCACTTCTGAGCAAGAGCTGCAAAGCTACGATATGTCGGCGCTTAAGCAATATTGGACTAAGCTTGCAGAGGTAACTGATTTCTGGGACTTCTCAGGCTATACAAACGTTAGCGGTGATCCTAGATATTTTTATGATACGATGCATTATCGGAATACAGTTGGTGAAATGATGCTCGGTTACATCTTCCAAGATCCGGATGTGTATGTACCAGAGAGCTTCGGACATCTTACGACCAGTGAGAATGCTGCAGATTATGCGGAGAAGATTTTCACTCCGCCTGCCACAGCAGCAAAGGAGAAGGTCAAGCTACCTATCCTCGTCTATCATCATATCGATAACGATCCGTTAGAGCCGAATGACCTTATTACACCAGAGGCTAAGTTCAGAAGTGATATGCTGGCCGTTAAGCAAGCAGGCTATAATACGGTTTCTATGAACGATATCATTAATTATGTGAATGGCAAAAAAGAACTTCCAGAAAATCCGGTAGCCATCACCCTGGATGATGGTTACTTAAGCAATTATCAATATGCCTATCCTATTTTAAAAGAATTAGATATGAAGGCTACAATTTCTATAATAGGTTGGTCTGTCGGATTGAATGAACATCGAATACCGAGCAAAAACTTTTACCCCCACTTCACATGGGAGCAAGCAAAGGAAATGTATGATTCTGGCCTGATCGAAATCGAGAATCATACAACTGATATGCATGAAACTGTAACTGAGGATTCTCCAGCATCTACGAGATCTGGTATTTTGCAGTTGGATAACGAAACGAATGGGGCGTACAGCAAAGCATTCATACAGGATATCGGCGGAATGGAAGAGAAGATCGAGACGCTTATTGGCAATGATGTCAAAGTGTTCACTTATCCATTCGGCTATTATTCTCATCTCTCCGAGCAATTGCTGAAGGATATGGGTTATCGCGTAACATTAACAACCACTTCTGGCATTAACGAGCTTGTAAAAGGAGATCCTCGTACTCTGTTCGGCTTAAAGAGAATAAACGGCGGACCCAAAGTTCCAAGTGACGTGTTAGTTAATAAGCTATCCGGCAAATAATCGCAATCGAACAAGCGTAAACGGCTGTCGCCGTCCTCTTTGGCAAAAGCATTCGTTTCGCGGAGATATATAAGCACATTTATAAGTGAAAACTTATAAATTCTTATATATCAAGCGTAAACGGCTGTCGCCGTCCTTCAAAAAAGGGTCATTTCTAAAAAGCAGCATACTGCTTTTCAGGAATGGCCCTTTTTCCAACGCCTATAGCGTCTCATCGAATATGCTACTTATCAGAAGCAGTCATATTGCTTTTCATTTGCTCGAACAAACGAATACCTTGCTCCATACTAGCTTCAGACATGCCTTCAAACAACTTACGCATAAGCTTATTGCGCACAGTCTCGATAAGAATAACAGCCTTCTTACCTTCCTCCGTTATGTCCAGCATCACGATACGGCGATCCTGCTCGCTTCGCTCTCGCTTAATATAGCCAAGATCAATTAGTCGATCAGCAATACCCGTAGCTCCCCCACTTGTAATCATTAGCCCCTCTGCCAAAACAGATGCTTTTTGCGCACCGCTTTGTGATAATATGGTGAGCATCTTGCCGTGGGTTAATCCCAATCCATGCACATTATAATTGTTCCATTCAGCAAGTAATAACCTTCGTACTTGACGAAACGATTCGTCTAGTTCCCGCATTAATTCTAGCTTTCCTAAATCGACTTCCTCTAATTTCTCCAACTTATAACACCGCCTTCACATTCCGGCTTAAACAGCTGGTTGCTGCAAAATGATAGGGATCGACGACTTTACGTCAATTTATGCATACCCATACACAAGCTTAACACACTTTGACCGATTACGTCGTTCAGTAAACCAAATAACTTATGAAATAACTAACGAAAATAAGCCGACCCCCATGGATTTGCCATGTGAGACAGCTTAGAAATCGACATTAATAGATGATCATTGAAGGAAGTGAAGCGGTGGCATATCGAGTATGACTTCCCTTATCGTATTCCAAACCTCTCGCATAAGCTGCTGAAGAGGCCATGCAGCAGTTGAGGCAGCAGATACAGCAATTCCGTAACGATATGTCATGGAGGCTCCAGCGATGACAACATGACCGAAAGGTGACTTATAGTCCTCCAGCTTCTGTTGAATGAGTTCCAAATGAACAATGCTTAGCTTATCAGAAAAAATATAAAACGCCGCAAGATGGGTAAGCTCATCCAAGCAGCCAGGCGCTTGAATCGCATGAATAGCTGGTTCAATTCGTTGACGCTGCATGAAAATAAGCTCATCTTCATATCGGACAGTCAGTGTATTGCGATAGCTTTGATAGTCAAATTGCTCACCGCGTAGAGTTCTGCCCGGGCAGAGCACCTCCGCTTGCATCCATACTGAGCCTCTTTTTAACTCAACAAAGGTCTCATTCTGAAACGATGCATTTTTGTAAAGCATAAGCGGTTCAGGCATATGCTCTACAATAGCAGATTCATTCACTTTAAAGGTCTGTATCATAGACGAGCTGCAGCTCGCCATACTAGGATGAACCTTCATGTACGATTGATTTGTAATCATGACATGCGAGCGGCGACTTAATACCCATTCCAGTTCTTAACGATCACCTGCTAGCAAACCCGGTGATACATACATGACGATAACGGCTAGCTGACCATCAAGCGGAAATGTCTTCGCAATTTTTATCGGTGCAGTATGATACTTGCTCGCGAGTATCGTCACCTCATTCTGATAGGCAAATGAAGCCCGCAACACAGATGTACGGATGACTTGATCACTCCCTTTAGAAGCAGCCAATTAATCTAACATTAAGTTAACGCCGTTAATTAGATAATTAAGGACGGCCACAGCAAAATGACAGCCGTTTCAAATTGTAGCCAACGCCTGTCCATTGTGATAAAATTGAAGTTATTCATTATTTAAAATACTCATTCACTCATTTAATCGAAGCTGCTTTTGCTTCATCATACGAAATGAATGATTTCGGAAGTAATAATTCCATTTCTTCCGTAACCATCAATTAACTCACTCTCAGGAGGCACTATCATGGCGACAAAAAGAATGCGTTCAGACATGATCAAAAAAGGTTTCGACCGCGCACCGCACCGCAGCTTATTACGTGCAGCAGGCGTAAAAGAGGAAGATTTCAACAAGCCGTTTATCGCGGTCTGTAACTCGTATCTTGATATCATTCCAGGTCATATGCATTTGCAGGAATTTGGTAAGATCGTAAAAGATGCCATTCGTGAAGCAGGCGGCGTTCCTTTCGAATTCAATACAATCGGTGTCGATGACGGAATTGCTATGGGCCACATTGGTATGCGTTATTCCCTTGCAAGTCGTGAAATCATTGCCGATTCCATTGAGACAGTAGTTAATGCACATTGGTTCGATGGTATGGTTTGTATTCCCAACTGCGACAAAATTACACCAGGTATGATTATGGGCGCGCTTCGCGTTAACATTCCAACGATGCTTGTAAGCGGTGGACCAATGAAAGCAGGCAAAACCTCAGATGGTCGTTCGATCTCACTTTCCAGCGTATTCGAAGGTGTAGGCGCTCACCAAGCCGGACAAATTAATGATGAACAGCTAATGGAACTTGAACAGTTCGGTTGTCCTACTTGTGGATCTTGCTCCGGTATGTTTACAGCTAATTCCATGAACTGTTTGGCTGAAGGTCTTGGACTTGCTCTGCCAGGAAACGGTACAATTCTTGCAGTTGCTCCAGAACGTAAAGAGTTTGTTAAAGAAGCTGCTCGTCAGCTTATGAAAATCATCGAGTTGGATATTAAACCTCGTGATATCGTTACAAAGGATACGATCGACAATGCATTTGCGCTTGATATGGCTATGGGCGGTTCCACAAATACCGTACTTCATACGCTTGCAATCGCACATGAAGCTGGTATTGATTATCCGATTGAACGTATCAATGAAGTTGCTGAGCGCGTGCCGCATCTTGCTAAAATCGCACCAGCATCCGACTACCACATTGAGGATGTCCACAATGCAGGCGGTGTCAGTGCTGTTCTAAACGAATTGTTTAAGAAGGAAGGCGCATTGCACGGCGACTGCATGACAGTTACTGGCAAAACATTGCGTGAAAATGTAATGGGCTGTGAAATTCAAGATACAGACGTTATTCGTACCATTGATAATCCACATACCGCACGCGGCGGTTTGGCTGTTCTGTTCGGTAACCTTGCTCCTAACGGTGCAATTATCAAAACAGGCGCAGTAGACAAATCAGTTGGCGGCTATCATAAAGGTCCAGCAATTTGCTTTGATTCACAGGATGAAGCCCTTCACGGCATCGCTAACGGCAAAGTAAAAGAAGGCCATGTTGTCGTTATTCGTTATGAAGGACCTCGCGGCGGCCCAGGTATGCCGGAAATGCTTGCTCCTACATCACAAATCGTTGGTATGGGACTTGGCGCTAAAGTAGCACTCGTAACTGACGGTCGCTTCTCCGGCGCATCACGCGGAATAAGCATCGGCCACGCTTCCCCAGAAGCTGCTGAGGGCGGTCCAATTGCATTTGTTCAAGATGGCGATATTATCGAAATCGATATGAACAACCGTACAATGGATCTACTTATTAGTGATGAAGAGTTCGCGAAACGCCGTTCCGAATGGAAAGGCTTCGAACTAAAAATCAAACGTGGCTACCTTGCCCGTTATGCCCACCTTGTAACATCCGCCAGCACTGGCGGCGTTATGAAAATGTAAGACAAATACAAATAAAAGGAGTGCCTACTGGTAACAGTGGCACTCCTTTTTTCATGCATATATTTAATGAAACCCATCCCAATCAAATCGCTGTTGTTTTTGTACCCAACTGAGCAGCTTCGTCGGCAGCTGCACTAATGGAACGTTCAACCACGTCGCTTAATCGTTCAGCCTCTTCATGCATTTTGGTCTCTTGCACGGTGGCATAACGTCTAATAGTAGCGACTGGCATGAGCAGCATTCTTGGTGATATTGTATCTCTTCGCTGCTTATTTTTTGCTGTTTTATCTGGCTTAGTAAGAGTTCTAATAAGGACACGCAAGTAAATCCGAGTAAAACGAGCAAACCATCCGTCCGGCAGTTTAAAGATCTCAAATCCAAGCCGGTCTGCCCCCCGATGTATCATCGTCACACCATATACCGCTATAATATCATCCGCATCTTTGTCTTCTGCAAGCTGATTAGCAAGCAACGGAAGCGCCTGCTCAACCTCTCTAAGCATTCGTATTCCAGTTGCAACTGGCGATCTTGAAGTCGCTGCGATAGAGGATAATTTTTTATTATCAAAATGAAGTTCAGCGACACGATCACCCTTTTGAATTCGACCACCTTCAGCAAAGTCTAACGCTTCGCCGTTATACGTAGTAACACGGTAATGAAAGGCGGGGTCCTCTGCGACTCCCACTCGATTCAATCGGAATGCAAAGTGAAATGCTCTTTCCCATAGCAGCCATAAAGAAATAATCATTTTCTTCCAAATCGTTGTATGAATAGCTCGTGCTTGATCGGTCAGCTTCATTAATTGTTCAATTCCGACAAATCGGAGTCCTCGTTTTGTTCCTTCTTCTAAATAGGACTCTAGTGCTATTAACATATTTTGCGGAGCATGCTTGTCAGCCCCAAACGTCATACCGCAATCATGCAACAGCAAAACCTCTCCTGGCCGAAGCTTCTTCATCATCCGCTTCTCAAGCCGTTCTGCCCCAAGTCTAGTCCGCCAATCCCCAAATATGGCAGACCATAAAATAATGTGAAAATGACCTAAATTTGCGTAGTCGAATACGTTTACGATTCCCCATGGCGGTCGATAGTATGTCGAACGCATACCCGTTGCACTTTCAATGATATCGGCAGTACGTTCGACTTGACGTTTAACGGCCCGAGGACGCATTATCCAATTCGATTTGTGAACGTAATTATGAATACCGATAACATGTCCTTCAGCCTTCATCCGCTGCAATATTTCCGGATGCCCCTCCGCATGCGAACCAACAACAAAAAAAGTTGCTTTCGCATCGTATCGAGCAAGTAAATCGAGCAATAGCGGCGTATAATGCGGATCAGGACCATCATCGAACGTAAGGGAAATCTCTTTCTCTACTCGGCCTTTTTTGAAAACACGAAAGCCGAAGGTACGGCTAATTAGGCCGGGGAGAAAAGCATAAAAAGTAGCTACATACAATCCCCACAGCATCAAATTTTCCATTTGTTTTCCCCACCGTTATATGATTTAGTCGACGAATGAATAGCGGTACAAAACAACAACAATAGCTTTAATTGTAGCATATTACGATAATAAATAGGCTTTTTTTAAAAAACTATAGTACAATCTTTATGGAAATAAGATAATGGTAATAAGGTACTTGAGCTATTATATTAGAAATTGAAGGAGATTGACTATGCTGCCATTTTACAAAAAGTATTGGCGTACCGCTTTTGACATTGCTCTCATAGCCCTCACTGTATATTTGATCATGTATTCTTTTAGTTATCTCTACAAAATTGCGACCCCAATATTCTTTTCTTTTCTCATTTTTTTATGTATTGAACCTTTAGCGAGACGACTTAATAAGATCGGTATGAAAAAATCAATCGCGTCCGGCATCTCTGTGCTGGTATTTACACTGGTCATACTAAGCGCCTTCTCAGGAATTGCTTATCTTCTGACTAAGCAGGGTACTGAGCTTGTCAGCGATCTGCCAAAATACCAGGAAATGCTTAAGGAGCAAATCGCAACGATAACGGAAGAAGTGCAGGAAAGATTTCCCACGTTTAATCCTAAACTTGATTTGGTCAATAGAGCAACGGATTTGATCGCAGGCGCAACTGCTACTTTGCAAAAATTTGCACAGGCCATATTGCTAAATATAGTCGGCTACGTTTCTTCCGTCTCTAATTTTGTTTTTAATTTTGTAATTGGTATTATTTTAGCTTATTTCTTAAGCATCGAAATTACTACTTGGAAAAAAACAGCAGATGATAAAACACCAAATACATTTAAACAAGCTTTTTTCTTTTTACGAAACAACGTCTTTAAAGGTATTGCCCTCTACATAAAAGCACAGGCCAAAATGATAAGTATTACGTTTATCGTTATACTTATCGCGTTAATTCTGCTCGGTGTAGAGAATGCGTTTGTTATTTCAGTCGTGGCCGCTATTTTCGATATTTTGCCGCTGCTCGGAGTAGGCACTGTATTTATACCTTGGATCGTTTATTTGATTATTGTCGGTAAAATATCACTCGCGATATGGCTGTCTGCACTCTTTCTCGTCGTCGTGCTTACACGTCAAATACTTGAACCGAAAATAACAGGAGACTCCTTAGGCGTATCCGCGTTTACAATGCTCGCTTTTATGATTATTTCATTGAAGCTGTTCGGCATTTCAGGAGTAATCCTTTCGCCGATTCTTATGATATTACTCAAGTCGCTTTACGAGCAGGGTTATTTCCACCGTTGGATCCGTACCCCGCAGGGTGAGTTTGATGATAAAGTAAGCGATATACCTGCGAATGAAGAAAGCGATATCCGCACCGAAAAATAAACAACCTTTCAGCGCGGAAGGAAGAACAAACACTCAGATTCTGAGAAGTTGTTTTGTAATCACCTTTAAGGTGAGGAATGAAGAACAAACACTCAGATTCTGAGAAGTTGTTTTGTAATCACCTTTAGGTGAGAAGTGGCATAGTGAACAGCAAAGAAGGCCCACTGGTTAGTGTGGGCCTTCTTTGCTGTCTGCGGCGATTTCCATGACGCCGCGGAAAAGCTTAGTCGCCTGATGTGCGCTTCCAGGCGACCTATTCTCTGCAAGCACCGCGATAGCGTAGCGCGGCGACTTGAGCGGGCCGTAGCCCGCAAACCACTGGTGGTTGCGTGCGATTCCGGCCTGCGTCGTTTGGGCGGTGCCGGATTTGCCGGCCACCGCCCACTGCCCTTGGCGGATCGATCGACCGGTTCCATGGTCGACGACCGCCTGCATGCCGCGCAGCAGCACATGGGCAGTGGCCGGCCTGATTCGGCCGCCGCCCTTTTGCGCGCGCTGCGCGGGCAGCTTCACCATCCGCTGGCCATTAGCATAGCGGATCTCACTTACTAGGCGCGGCTCCATCACGCGCCCCTCATTCAGCAGCGTTACAATCAGATTTGCCACCTGAAGCGGCGACATCCTTACATCACGCTGCCCAATTCCGCTTTGCGCGAGGACGCCGCCGTCTATCGCCGAGAGCACGGCTGCTCGCTTCGCATTACTTGCTACCGCTTCACTCAACCTACTCATATCTCGCTTAGTATCATCCATTACTTCTCCGACCTGTCCATACTTATCGCGCTTCACATCGTTCTTGCCCTGCCCCGACTCATTCGCTTGGGACCCTCGCTTCACATGGCTCTTGCCCTGTCCCAATTCATTCGCTTGGGGCCCTCGCTTCACCATGTCGCCTTGCATGGCCCCCACACCAGCAAACAATCGCCCCGCTTCCTCTTCCCCTAGCAAACGGAGTGGAACATCAAATGGTCCAAATGAACGATCACGATGCCAGCCAGCCTTGTGTCCAATACCTAGAATGTCCGCGGTGCGCTGCAACTGATCTGCTCTGAGCCGCTCAGCAATTGTCGCAAAAACAATATTACAGGACTGTGCCAGTCCTTCCTGAAGCGATATAATACCATGACCACCTTCCTTCCAACAGGATAAGCCATATTTCCCATACTCTCCGTTGCAGAAAAATTTCTCATGCTTGCCAACGACCCCTGATTCCAGAGCAGCGGCTTCCGTCACCAGCTTGAACACAGATCCCGGAGCTTCTGTCTTAAGCGCATGGTTAACCCACTCTGACCCGTCAGAGGATTCAAATTGGTCAGGCGTAAGCTTAGGTCTAGAAACCATAGCCACAATATCAGCATTGTTTGCATCAAGCACGACAATCGCACCCTGCTTAAGTCCTTCCGAATCCGCGTACGCTTCTATTTCATTTTGCAGCTTCAAATCAATGGTCGTCATTACACGAAGCGGATAATACCGATTACTTGGCTGTCTGATACGTACATCTAATCCTTGCAACGGGACATCTCGACCATCTATAAAATAGGAGACAGACGTTTCACCTATGCCGCGCAGCAGCTTATCAAGCGACTTCTCTAGACCCGCTCCTCCAACCTGCTCCGTAAGCTTTCGCTTACCGCTCTTCAATTCCTTCGGGTGCATCGCCTCAAGCCATTCCGGATGCTGACTTGTAAAGCCTATAAGATGCTTCGCATCAAACTGCTGCAAATAACGATTACGATAAGGTAAAACTCGCACCCCACTTACAGGCATTTTCGCGATGCGCAGCGCCTGCTCTTCTGTTAGACGCATCGGTTGACGTTGCCCCGCAACCTTCCAAAATACAGGCTCACGCACCTTGTCCCATTTTTGAATTAATTGCTGTAATGTTACCCCCAGTAATTCAGACAGCTCCGTCAGAGCCTCATTAGATCCGCGTACATCCGCCCTAACAGGAAAGAAAGCAACAGCAGAATATGTTTCTCCTGTAATCGGGGAACCATAACGATCATAAAAATCACCCCGGCCCGTATCCAGCAGTAAGTGGCGCTGACGCTGTGCTACAGAAAGCCTTTGCCAGTTAGTATGTTTGGAGCTATTCAAATGGCTGGAAGCTGGAGCACTGCCAGGGATAAGCTGCAGCCACACTAACCGGCCCATATACAATATCAAAACAGAAGTAATGAGCAATCCCGCTATCCATACTCGTCTAAGCATGCTGTAGTTGTTCCATGTTCGATGTTCCCTTCTTTAAACATTACTTACTCTATAACTTAACCTAAACTTTGATATGACTATACGACTATTGTTCCCTTTCGCAGCCGCTATTCAAACATCGATAGATAATTTCATAATCACCTGGCTGCCTAAGGGCAAGCGGTCAGGGAAGCTAAGATCAGTTTCACATTCTGAAACTAATGGTTGGCATTTTGGTATTAGAGACGAATTAGTTTCAGAATATGCGGCTAATTCATCGGAAAGAGAGCACGGTCGAGCTAAACCAGCAATTAAGTTCACTTCCTGACACTAATTCCCAGATTATGCTTCAGCGATATCATTTAAATGCAAAAAATGAAACTACTGGAGTCCACCACAGAAACAACGGGAGTCTTCCACATTCCACACAAACCGAAATACAAAAGCGTTAATTTGTTAACAATTCGATGTTCCAAGATACGTGCGAACAATAGATATAATCAACAGGCAAACAGTTTCTTATAAAAAAAAAGAGTCATTCAGCGATATTCGCCTGAACAACTCTCTTCTGATACAACACTATTCGAATTTATACTGTTATTGAATTTTAAACTGTGACAACGAATCCTTCAGCTCGCGTGATACGGAATCAAGCTTCTCTGAAAGTTGAACCATGCTATCACTAATATTAAGCTGTTCCGTACTTAATGAAGCAACTTCCTCCGAAGTGGCTGACGATTCTTCAGCAACAGCGCTCACATTAGTCATCGCTTCCGCTAATACGTTTTGTGATTCATCGAGTTGGTTGATTGAATTTGTAACAAGATCAAGATTTTCAACAAATTGACTCATCTGGCCTTGGACGGTCAAGAAAATTTGATTCGCTTCTTTAACCGATTCAATTTGCTCCTGAAAGAGAGGATAAGCATCTGAGAGTACATGAACTGTCTCATCGATTTCAAATTGAATTTTCGCTGTAATCTGCCCTACGACATCAATCGATTGACGTGATTGATCAGCGAGCTTGCGAATTTCATCAGCTACCACCATGAATCCTTTACCCGCAGCACCTGCACGAGCAGCCTCAATCGTCGCATTCAATGATAAAATATTCGTTTGCTTCGTTATACTGTTAAGCACATCCAATATTTTAACGATAGAGCTCGTGCTCTCCTTCAGTGCGTCTACCTTCTCTACCATAGAGCGAGTCATCTCTTCTGTCATGCCCGTTTTTTGAATGAGAACTCCCATATACGTTGTGCCCTGCTCGCTTGCTTTCTCGACATCTGATGCCGAACGAACCATTTCCTGATTAGCAACGATTACTTTCTTCATTTGATCATTAATGTTGCCGGTTAAATCAGTACCTCTCTCCGCTTCAACGGCTAGGCTAGTTGCTCCACTTGCAATCTCTTCTGTCGCAACTGCAATTTCTTTGGCAGAAATCGCTGTTTTCTTCGAAGCGTCACTAAGATCAGTTGCTGTAATAAGGACATCCGCAGCTGAACGAGTGGTTTGCTCAGCCAAAGCAGTAATTTGCGTCATCATCTGATTAAAGCTTGCACTTAGCTCACCAATCTCATCCTGACGCTTATTCAAATTGGAACGAACGGTTAGATTGCCTCTAGCTCCTTCATTCATCAAGTTTTTAATTTTTACGAGAGGTCTTGAAATATCTATGATAACAACCATACCGATAGCTATTGCTAAGATAGCTGCAAAAAACACGGTAATCCAAGTCATATTTTGAATGCTCTTAGCGTCCTTAACTAGCTCATTGACAGGTATTGTACCTATAAGTTTCCAATTCATCGTATCAAACTCTTTATATGCAGCTAGTATCGATTCGCCATTATCAGCTTTCGTTTTCAAAGATCCCTCTAATTCTTTCTCACCTTCTGATGGAAGAACGATACTGCTTTTCTTACCTACTAACTCAGGATTGTCGTTTGTTATATAATTCCCTTCTGCATCCATGATGAATATTTGACTGCCTTCACCTAGTACAACATCGCTATAACGCTTTGTTATTGTGCTCTCCGAAATTTCCATTAACAATACGTAAGTAGCATTGTTAGTCGTAGCATCTCTAATGACACGACTTAAGCCGATCACGGGCACACCGCCTTGACTTGTTAGTCCTTCCGGCTGCGGTGGGATCCAATACGTTTTGCCATTTAACTCCACAGTCTTCTTATACCAATCGGAATCGAGCAACATTTCAGCCTTGCTTGCCGATGTTGAGCCTGAAGTTACTATACTTAATTTTTTATCAAGTGGCATCAGAACGATTCCACTAATCGTACTATTACTCATCGAATAAGAACTTAGCTTGTCGGCTAACTTACGATTAGCTTCAAATTTTGAATAATCATCTTTACCATCAGCTAGGGTATTCACAATCTCATGAAAATCTTTATCTATGATGATTTGTAGAGATAAATCTTCATATGTTTTGTAAATAGTATCCATATTGCTCGCTACTTGTCTAACGGTTTGATAACTGGCCTCTGAAACTTTCTTCTCCACAATTGACTTAGCTTGTGAGTATGCTAAGAGACCTACCGACAATACACATGCGATAATGCTGCAAAAAATGATTAAAAACAGTTTCATACCTACTGACTTAATCGGATTAGATAGCTTTGTATCCTTAAAAGAGGTTGAAGCCATCTTCGCTATTTGTGAGATCGCCTTTTTACTTGACTGCGCTTTCACCGAAAAATCTGATTGCGTCTCACTTACTCCATCTTGCTTCTTTTTATTCTTTTTCTTTTGTTCCTCTGGGTTACTCATTAAGAAAGACACCGCCTCTAAGATTATATGTTTGTATGAATTCATTCCAATAACAAATATTAATAAAAAATTGCTATATGTATTTACAGCCTTCCTTTTATATCGGCAATAGCTCGTCAATTTGTAATATATAAACAATAAAAAAAGAGCCTTATTTCACATGTGAAATAAGGCTCTTGCATGATTGACTTTCTATTAGTTATCCCAAATCTTCTTATGCATCATATCCATCGGTTTAACTGGTTAAGCGGTCTATTTAAAATAAATCACTTGAGGTCCGACGAAATCAACCTCTTGTTTAACCAGCTGTCTTATTGCTTTTTTCAATGTTTTTCAAATGCTCTTTATACGACTTCGCAAACAAGTGTGTTTGACTACCGTCTTTTTTGGTCACATAAAATAAATAGTCGGATTTCTCTGGGTACAAGGCAGCCTCGATCGAAGCCAAGCTTGGGCTGGCAATTGGTCCTGGAGGCAAGCCTTTAACTTTATACGTATTATAAGGCCCCTCTACCAATAAATCCTTTTCATACAATCGTTCCTTAGGCTTGTCTAGTGAATACTGCACTGTTGCATCTATTTGCAGCGGCATATCATCCGCAATTCGGTTATAAATAACACCAGCTACTAACGCTCGCTCTGTATCAACGACAACCTCGCGTTCAACTAACGATGCGATCGTAAGCAGGTCATGAAGCGACAGTTTCTTCTCTGCAAGTACATCCTGCCAATCTTCTGGAAGCTCAGCAAGCTTACGATCCAATTCCAAAGTCATACGTTTTATAATGTCCTCTTCTGTACTGCCAATCTTCATCTCATACGTTTCTGGGAATAAATATCCTTCCAATCGTTGATGAAGATCGTCTCTCTCGGGAATGGATCTTACAGCTTCAGCGTCACCCCATGCTGTATGTGTCGCAATCAGACTAATAAATTTTTCTTTATTAATCAGTTTTTGCTCAGCAAGCTTATCCGCAATTTGCAGAACTGTAAACCCTTCCGGAATAGTGAAACGGATAGTCTCTGCAGCTACAGTATCCCCCGCATTAAGCTTGGCGATTATCGCATCTTTGTCCATTCCTGGATTAAGCTCATAGATACCAGCTTGGAAGCGCGAGCCTTCATCTTTAAGCTTTAAATAATATTTAAATATAAATGAGTTTTTAATAATACCTTGCTCATAGAGCGTTTCTGAAACATCATTGGCAGACATCCCTTTTGTGACCTCAAACTTCAACGTGCTGCCCTTTTCTGTCGGCTGCAAATTGCTCCATACATATAACGCGACACTTCCCGCGCCTACAATCATTATGCCGAGCAGGCTTAAAATAACCCACATTGTAATCCGACCGCGTGTTGGACCAGACGACTGTGATTGTTGATCCCACTGACCCTGCTGCTTTTCGAATTTTCCCAACCTTGGTCCCCCTATATATTCTATATTCATTGGTTTGATGTCTATTATCGAACAAAAGAGCGGCTATAAGCCGCCCTTTTGTCTATTGCATAACCGCCTTGCAGCCAGTTAAGGCCTTTCATCATTTGCAAACAATAGATCATCATATGCTTCTGAAACAGCTTCCCATTCTTCATCTTCTTCAATGGTTTCGAGCTGTGGCTCGCCATCCGTCTCAATCACTCGGAAAAGCTCAACCTCATCTTCACTACGCATTGCATCTGACTGAAGAGCAGCATATACTTTGTCGCCAAGTTGGAATTCCGCTTTAATATTAAAAAACTCCGACCCGCCATCTTCATCAATTAATTCTATATCATCGCCAAACGCGTTTTTTAAGCTGTTTAACGTTTTTGGCACATCTTTCTCGGTGCCTGACATTAGCTTTCTTCCTCCAATTCACCGAGTAACGTATTGAACGTTTCCTCGACCATGTTCCATTCTTCCTCGTCTTCAATGGTATACAGCTTCAAATCATCGCCTTCTTCTTCATAGCGAAAAGCGTATACTTCATCTTCTTCATCATTTTCTCCAGCGAGCGGAACAACCATCATGTATTTCTGATCAGAATCATCAACCTCAAACTTCATGATGACTTCGAATTCCTCTTCGTTTCCATCCTCATCCGGAATATAAATTATTTCCGGCTCTTCAAACTCTAGATCGTCCTTTGTCATCTTTACCCTCACCTTTTCGCTTTAGAATCGAGATAATTTTGCAAAATGAGCGTCGCCGCCATTTTGTCTATAACTAGTTTTCGCTTCTTCCGGCTGACGTCCGCTTCGATAAGCGTTCGTTCGGCAGCTACCGTTGTCAGCCTTTCATCCCAAAGGTGAACAGGTATGTTCAGTTTCTGCTGAATCTGTTCTGCAAATGCAATACTGATCTCGCCTCGTGGACCAATCGTTCCATTCATATTTTTTGGCAGTCCAACAACAATTTCACTAACCTCATGTTCTTTCACCAGGTCGGCAATACGGTCAAACTCGCCGCCGTCTCGTCTACGCTCGATGACGCAATTACCTTGAGCGGTCCAGCGAAACGCATCGCTTACGGCGACACCAATGTTGCGGTCGCCGTAGTCCAATCCCATCAATCTCATCTCTTGGCCGGCTCCTGCCTAATTATTATTGTTTCTTGTGATTCAAATAAAACCGAACGAGTTCTTCAATAAGTTCGTCTCGTTCCTTCTTGCGAATTAAGCTTCTGGCGTTGTTATGCCGCGGGATATACGCGGGATCTCCGGACAGCAAATACCCAACGATCTGGTTAATCGGGTTGTACTCTTTCTCAAGAAGCGCTTCATACACAGTAAGCAGAATGTCCTCGGAGGAAGATTCCATCCCTTCCGCCTTCACGTTAAACTTCATTGTATTGTCCATGGAACTCATCGCCAGCACCTCACTTTCCATACCGCTTTTCAATGAGATATTCATTTTTTATTATATCACACTTGTTTGGCTAAGAACTAGTTCTTCTACAAGTTTCAAAGCTTCGTCCAATTTGGCCACATCTTTGCCGCCTGCTTGTGCCATATCAGGGCGACCGCCACCGCTGCCGCCGCAGTGAACTGCTGCTTCTTTTACGATTTTCCCAGCATGGAAGCCCTTCTTAACTAGATCAGCAGAAACTGCTGCTGCCAAGTTCACCTTATCATCCTGAATCGCGCCAAGCACAATAACACTTGACTCTTGCTTCAGTTTTAACTCATCAACGATGCCACGAAGCGCGTCCATTGTAGGAGCATTGACTTTAGCGCATAGTACAGTAATACCATTTACTATTTTTGCACTTGCATCGAGAGACCCGGCTTCTATTCTGCTCAGCTTCGCTTGAAGTGATTCATTGTCACGCGAAAGCTCTTTAACTTGTCCGAACAACGCTTCGATACGTTTTGGCACGTCTACAGTATTCGATTTCAAAAGAGCAGCTGACTGCTTCAAAAGATCAAGCTGACTCTCTAAGTAGTTGTAGGCATGTTTGCCAGTAACGGCTTCAATTCTTCGTACACCAGATCCAATACCGCTCTCACTTAAAAGCTTGAACAAACCTATTTGTGAGGTGTTGCCTACATGACAGCCGCCGCATAGCTCTAAGCTGTAGCTGCCTACCTGTACGACGCGAACTTCATCGCCATATTTTTCACCGAACAAAGCCATTGCTCCCATAGCTTTTGCTTCATTCAATGTTTTGATATCAATGGTGACTGCAGTACCTAGCCAAATTTGTTCATTAACTCGGCGCTCAATATCGACAAGCTCCTCAGCAGTAATGCTGCCAAAGTGTGAGAAGTCGAAACGCAAGCGTTCTGCTTCAACAAGAGAGCCTGCTTGATTTACATGATCGCCAAGCACATCTTTGAGTGCTTTATGAAGTAAATGTGTAGCTGTATGATTCTTAATAATATCGTCACGGTTTGCTTTTGCAATTGCCGCTTCAACAACTTCTCCCGAACGTGCAGTTCCTGAAGTTACAACAGCATGATGAACGCTTTGACCATGCGGCGCCTTCGTTACGTCCTCTACTTGAAGCGTAAATCCTTTACCTTTAATCGTTCCACGGTCTCCAATCTGTCCTCCGCTTTCCGCATAGAAAGGTGTGTGATCAAGAATAACCGCTACCTTGCTGCCTTCTCCAGCCAAATCAACTAGTGAACCATCAAGAACGATAGCAATAATTTTGGAATCAGTCACCCATTCATTATAGCCAAAAAATTCACTTTTAATCGTAAAATCACCAAGCGGTCCACCTTGTACCTTCATGCTGCCAGTATCCTGACGAGCTGCACGAGCTCGTTCACGCTGTGCTTCCATTGCTGCGTCAAAGCCAGCGCGATCGACAGTCATACCATGCTCTACAGCAAAATCCTCTGTCAAGTCAAAAGGGAAGCCATACGTATCGTATAAACGGAAAGCATCATCGCCATTGATTTCTTTATTTCCTGCTTTACTTGCGGTATCTACGAGATCTGACAACATAGCCAAACCATCGGACAACGTTTCATGGAAACGTTCTTCCTCCGTCCGAATAACACGCTCGATAAACTCACGCTTCTCTACTACCTCTGGATAGTAAACGCCCATAACCTCGCCGACAACGCCAGTCAGCTCATGCAAGAACGGACGATCAATCCCGATAGTCTTTCCGTAGCGAACTGCACGACGAAGCAGTCGACGAATGATATAACCTCGGCCTTCATTGGACGGCATTACACCATCACCAACAGCAAATGCTACTGTCCGAATGTGATCAGCAATGACTTTAAGGGCAACGTCGAAATCCTCATTTACCTTATAGCTCACTTTTGCGATTGCACATGTGCGATCAATGATTGGACGGAATAAATCAGTATCAAAGTTGGAATCCACATCTTGCAAAATTGAAGCAAATCGCTCTAGTCCCGCGCCTGTATCAATGTTTTTGATTGGTAGCGGCGTATAGCTGCCGTCTTTATTGTGATTGAATTGGGAGAACACAACGTTCCATACTTCGAGGAAACGTTCATTTTCTCCACCCGGCCAGCATTCTGGATCGGACAAATCACCATACTTATCGCCGCGATCATAGAATATTTCCGTACAAGGTCCACAAGGGCCCTCACCGATATCCCAGAAATTCTCCTCTAATTTATAGATACGCTCAGCAGGTAAACCAATCTTCTTGTTCCAGAATTCAAAAGCTTCTACATCCTCTGGATATACCGTAACGGAAAGGCGGTCTGGGTCGAAACCAATCCATTGAGGTTCAGTTAGAAACTCCCAAGCCCATGTAATAGCTTCTTCTTTAAAGTAATCACCGATCGAGAAATTTCCAAGCATTTCAAAAAAAGTATGGTGACGGCGTGTCTTGCCGACATTCTCGATGTCATTTGTCCGAATACACTTCTGTGAATTCGTAATCCGTGGATTTTCAGGCACAATACGTCCATCAAAATAAGCTTTTAATGGCGCCATCCCAGCATTAATCCAAAGTAATGATGGATCATTATGTGGAACAAGCGATGCACTTGGTTCAATTTTGTGTGCTTTGCTTTCAAAAAAAGCAAGCCACTTCGCGCGTATTTCACTAGCTTTCATTATAGTTTACCCTCCTAAAGTTTTACGAAGTAAAACTCACTTCGTAAGCATTAACTTAAAGTTTTACTTCACAAACATTATTCCTAAGCCCAAAAAAACAAAAAAACGCCCCTGTCATAGACAGGGACGAATAAATTCGCGGTACCACCCTGGTTATTGCGCCCATGTTCAAGCACGCAATCGCCTTCATTGGACAATAACGGGTCCACCCGGCGAAGTTCATTCACACTCCGAAAAGAGCTTTCGGCCACTCTTCGTCATAAAAGCTTTCTCAACCGACGCTTCATGCTCATAATCGAGCACTCGCGAAGAAGCTTTCTCTCTGGCTAACGGGCATTGGCTTACTTCATTTCGTCAACGTTTTATCCATGCTACAGCATTATGCTAAAATTATAGCTACCGCCGCAGCACCTGTCAAATAATCTTTCGGCGCACATAATAGGCAAACATATGCTGTACAATCACTTTACAAACGGCAAATATCGGAACAGCTAATATCATACCGACAATACCTGCAATTTGGCCGCCTACGAGCAACGCGAAAATAATCGATAAAGGATGCATATGCAGCGTTCGTCCAACAACCTGCGGAGAAATAACGTTACCCTCAAGTATTTGGCAAGCTGTATTGACAATGGCCACAAACAGAACCATTTTTATCGATACCGTAGATGCCATCAACAAGGCTGGTGCCGCTCCAAAAAAAGGACCTAAATAGGGAATTACATTCGTAATAGCGACTATGCTCGCTAGCAGCAAAGCATAAGGCATCCCTATTAATAAGTAGCCCGTATAAGCCAGGATACCAACGATAACGCAGACTAGAAATTGCCCCCGAATGTAACTGCCGAGCGCCGAATCGATATCCTTTAACAGTCTAACCGTGTTTTTGCGATGGGACTTCGGTACATAAGTGATCACGGTTCTCTCAAACACATCGAAGTCCTTTAATATGTAGAAGGCGAGAAATGGAATGATAAACCCAATGAACACCGCATTCAGCATTGAGCCGATATTGTTTAAAAAGTTAAACAAGGTCTCTGACATCTTTTTCTCCATACTTACTAGCGCTTTATTCATTCCACTCCTTATACTGTCAGGCAAGAACGATGTATTGTTTATATCCGTAACCAAGTTTTGGGCGCGAATAGAGAGCTCGGGAACATGCTGATTTAATTCCTGTACTTGATTAATGAACATAGGTATTAAATTAATGAGAATCACTGTAATAGCTGCACAAAAAACGGCATAAATAAGCAGCACGGCAATCGTCCTGGGCACTTTTCTCTCATGCAGCATCGTCACGATTGGATTTAGCACATAAGAAATAATCATCGCTATCAGAAACGGTGCTAATACCGCCTTCAGAAACACATAAACGTTTACGATAAGCGGTTTGATGAGTAAGCAAAAATAAATAGCGATTAATCCTAAAATAACATATACCAACCATACAAACAGACGGTTGTTTGTAAAGCGCTCCACCGTCCTCACCCCCGCACTGTCATCTCGCAATTCGGCTGAAAGCCACAGCCGATCCTAGTTCAGTATATGTACAAGCGTCTCCATTCATCCTTAAACAGCAAAAAAAAGACGGCCATTGACCGTCTTTTAATTTTTATATATTTAGTATTCGTTTGATTAGTTAACGTGAATTTCCGGCATCTCTTCTTCAAAGAACAAGTCGTCCAGCGAACTTAACGTGCCGTCCTCTTCCACTTGGTAGACCGACATTTTGTCGCCGTTAACGGTCAGCTCTATGAAGCAGCCCCAGCAATAAAACTGATGGGAACCAATTTTACCAATATCTTTCGAATTACAGTTCGGACATCTCATCATCTTTCATTTCTCCCTATTTTTTGAAATTGGAAGCTGCGACGGGCTCCAATTCCGCTTCACTGACAGCTGGAACAATGATCGCGTCTTCCCCAAGTAACACGGAATCTGGATCAATAGGCGCCTTTAACCATTTGCGTCCTTCCATCAGATCCGAAATAAAACCGTCCGTAAGCTCATAGCCTACTATCTGTGTACCCTGAAATGGATGAAAATAAACATCCGATACGCGACCAAGTTGTAATCCTTGAACGGTCACGACGGGTACATCCTTTAATTTAACAAGCCCTGTGTAGAAAGAACGCAGCAATTGCTTCGTTTTCATCCGAATCAATGCTTCATCATTCGATATAATCACCACATCTTCGCCGCATGTCAATACGTCAGACCATCCTACAACTTTAACTGATGACACGAACCACTTTGCATCATCGAGTATAAGACCATTAAGCTGCCAATGTTCGTCGAACCAGGCATCCTTTACGGTTCCTACGTGTTTGCCTGAATGGATAACGATAACGGGAAGTCCAATAAGCTGTTGAAGTTTAATCACGCTTAGCCGGAGTCCTSCTAGTAGTTATTACGAATACGCCTCACGATCTTCGCAACTATACATGCGGCATCTTCTAATTCCTCCAAAGTATTCCCCAAACCGAAGCTAAATCTTACAGCAGATTGTATTTGATCCTGCGATAGGTTCATTGCACGCAGTACATGTGATCTCTCAAGAGCTCCTGAAGTGCACGCCGAGCCGCTTGCAGCTGCAATACCTTCCATATCAAGGTTCATAAGCATCGTCTCTGTATCAACGCCAATAAAGCTAATGTTGACGATATGAGGCAAGTGATGCTGTTCATTGCCGTTGACAACAATCGGTATCTCTCGGATATGCTCTTTCAATAAGCTTATCCATCTATTACGAAGCTCGTCCATAAAAGGTTGCTTATTTTCTCGTTCGTTCACATAAATGTCAACTGCTTTAGCAAATCCGGTAATACCTGCCACATTTTCTGTACCAGCGCGACGTTTTCTTTCCTGCAACCCACCATGTGATATAGGTTCAAAAGGTGTGCCGTTAGCTATATAAAGGGCCCCTACACCTTGCGGACCATTAATTTTGTGTGCTGAGAAGCTCATCAAGTCTACTGGCAGCTCATTTAGGTTGTATCTCACCCATCCTAGCGTTTGTACCGCATCAACATGGAATAAAGCACCGCCTGCTTTCACAACAGTGCCGATTTCCTCGATTGGCTGCAAGGTTCCTATCTCGTTATTGCCATGCATGATGCTGACGAGTCCAGTTGCCGGCGTCATAGCTGCCTTGACTTGTTCAGCTGTATTTCTTCCGCTGCTATCTATCGGCAATACCGTAAGATCGAAGCCCTCTTCCTTGCTTAGCCATTCACAGGTATCTAGAACAGCATGGTGTTCACCAGCTGATGTAATGATATGATTTTTTCCTGCTTTAAGCTGTGCGCGAGCCGCTCCTATTAATGCGGCATTATCGCTCTCTGTACCTCCGGAGGTAAATAGCAGTTCAGTAGATTTACAATTTAATGCAGCAGAAATACGATCGCGCGAACGACTAAGCTGCTGCTTAGCGGCGCGACCGTATTGATGCATACTGGATGAGTTACCTCCTGGCCCCTGCATTTGCTCCAGTATAGCTTTTGCTACATCTTGATGCATGGGTGTTGTTGCGGCATGATCGAAATAATAAGTTTTCATAGTTAACTTCCTTTTTAGATATAGAACATATAGCTATCTGGTTTACCTGCGTCCTCGAACGATATCAAATCAGCTAGTGTAGTTGAATCAAGCACATCTGCGATGCTGTCGCGAATTCGCAGCCATAATTGACGTTTTGCTGGGTCATCTTCCTCTGTAAAATCAACAGGCGATATCGGCCCCTCAAGAATACGAATAATGTCTCCTGAAGTTATCGTTTCTGGATCCTTCGACAATATGTATCCGCCGTAAGCACCTCGAACACTTTTTACTAAGCCCGCATTTCGCAATGGTGCTACTAATTGCTCCAAATAATGCTCTGAAAGCTGGTTTCGTTCTGCAATACTTTTGAGTGAGGTTGGGCCTTCACCAAATTTCACTGCAAGCTCCATCATAATAGTTAAGCCATAACGGCCTTTCGTTGATATTTTCAAGGTCGCACCTCTTTCTATTTATTTCGTTCGTTTATGCTTGTTACGATTTCTTTTTATGTTTTCGCAAAAGCCATATTAAATCATTGTATTCCCATTTCACTTATATGTTAACATATCCGACGGGGATCGTGTGGAAAAAGCTTGTCCACTTCATGAAAAAATATGGTGTCTATGATACAATAATAGAGGTTGAATGAACAAGGTGGTGTTTAATATGGATAAACCAAAAGCTTCGACAAGAGTTGTTGTCGGAATGTCAGGCGGGGTCGATTCTTCTGTAACCGCACTGCTGCTTAAGGAGCAAGGCTATGATGTTGTCGGTATTTTTATGAAAAACTGGGATGACACCGATGAATTCGGTCAATGTACTGCGGAAGAGGATTCGGAAGACGTCCGCCGCGTATGTGAGCAAATTGGCATCCCTTATTATACCGTAAATTTTGAACAGCAATACTTTGATAAGGTATTTACTTATTTTCTTGATGAGTACAAACGCGGACGTACGCCTAATCCTGACGTAATGTGTAATCGAGAAATTAAGTTCGGTGATTTTCTGCAGCGTGCTATAGAACTTGGTGCAGACTATCTAGCGACTGGGCATTATGCGCAGGTAGAACGCTCGGAGGACGGCGTTACCAAGCTGCTGCGCGGCGTTGATTCCAACAAGGATCAATCCTATTTTCTAAGTGCTCTGAATCAGCGTCAGCTTGAGAAAGCGATGTTCCCAATCGGTCATTTGCCAAAGCCTGAGGTTCGCCGCATTGCTGAAGCCGCTGGCTTATATACGGCTAAGAAAAAAGATAGTACCGGGGTTTGTTTCATCGGGGAACGGAATTTCAAAACCTTTCTTAGCGGATATTTACCTGCTCAGCCAGGTGATATGATTGACATTCGCACTGGTGAGAAGAAAGGCCGTCATGACGGCTTAATGTATTACACGCTTGGTCAACGTCAAGGTCTTGGCATTGGCGGGTCGGGATCAGGAGAGCCTTGGTTTGTTTCTGACAAGGATTTAGCTCAAAATATTTTGTATGTCGTGCAAGGAGAACAGCATCCTAGCCTCTACTCATCCAGCTTAACAGCTAGCGGATTGAATTGGATCGTCCCTGACGTACATGAGCTTCCAATCCGATGCACCGCTAAATTCAGGTATCGGCAGCAGGATCAAGGCGTAACCGTAACGATGCAGGCAGATGGATCAGCACATATTGTATTTGATAGCCCTCAGAAAGCTGTTACGCCTGGACAAGCTGTCGTTCTCTACGACGGTGAAGTATGTCTCGGAGGCGGAACCATCGACCAGGTTCACAAAGTCGATGCTGCCTCTTTTGTGGCTAAGTAAGCAAGTTATAGATTAAAAAATAGCTGTCCAACTGCTTACATCATTTTGCAGTTGGACAGCTATTTTTTTTATTTAGATGACCTCTTCATTCGAAACACATGTGCGATTGGCGCCTCTTTCGAAATGGCAGCCTGCGGCAGTTGAACTAGAATTCCAGCCTCCACAAATGTCCAGCTCAAATCCCCTTCCATACCGAGCAGCTCAATCTTATCCAATGAATCAGTAAATGGAATTTGAATGGCTGTAGGCATCTCAGTATCTGCAGAAGGGTACAGGTAAGAGCAATAGACCGTATCACCTTTTTGAGTAAAGGAGTGAGTCCCTGTATAATACGGAGCACAAATGCGTGTGCCATAAATGGATTCACCGTACACTTTCAGCCATGCTCCTAATTCCTTCATACGCTCTATCGCGCCTTCCGGCAGCCTGCCATCGGGCTGCGGAGCAACGTTCAACGCTAAATTCCCGCCTTTTGCAACGACCTCTAGCAGAATCTTCACGATTTGGCGTGTTGGCTTGTATTTATCCTCGTATCGGAAGGAAAAAGAGGTTCCCATCGTAATACAACTTTCCCATGGTACGTGCATGGCAGTAGTAGGAATCGTCTGCTCGGGAGTTACGTAGTTCTCATACGCTCCTCCTACCGTACGATCTGCTGAAAGCAGCCACGGCTGATGTTCCCTAGCTTTCTCCACTACTTCTCCAAGGCGAATGTCCTGCCCGATTCGCCCTGCATTCACCCAGCCGGCATCCAGCCATAATACATCAATACGGCCGTATTTAGTTAATAATTCAGTAATCTGTTCATGTGTAAATTCGACGAATTGGTTCCACAACTCAGGATTTTGCTTAGGATCATACGTAGGACCCCGCCTTGTATTCGTGAGACTCCGTTCCATATCTGGAGCCCAATAATAAGGTGTATGCCAATCGGCTTTGGAGAAATACGCGGCGATAGCCAAGCCTTTTTCCCTAAAAGCATCGAATAAATGGCTGCATATATCCGCATATTTATGGGTGTGGAATGGCGTTTTCTCGTCGGTAACTCGGTAAGCCGTTGTTTTCGTATCCCACATACAGAAACCGTCATGATGCTTTGTAGTAAAAATCAAATATTTAAACCCGCCTTCTTCAGCTAAATCCGCCCATACCTCAGGCTGAAAACGAACCGGATTAAATGTCTTATTCAAACCGAAATATTGGCGCTTGAATTCTTCTCCGTCCGTCTCCCAGTCAATACCCTCGCGCGACCATTCCGCATCTTCATCACTGAGTGCCCAAGACTCAACCACACCGAGCTGTGAATATGGCCCCCAATGCATCATCAGCGCCAGCTTCTGATCTTGAAACCATTCTAAACGCTCCAGTGTAATTGGATTTTCGGGACGCACCCAATCCTGCTCACTGCTGAAATTATGTACGCCTTCATGCAATTCTTGTTCCTCGTTATCGTCTTGCTGGCTAGTAAGGGTTGTATCACTCATTGTAGAAAAAACCTCCTAGGATTCATATAAATCAGGCCTTTCCCGACATTGCATGTCTGCGGAAAGGCCTTTTTTCCTTTGAAACATTCATTATGATTGCATTATATTACGTTATTTGACGGCTAATGCCTTTTGATAGATTTCGATATACTGACCTAGCTGCAAACCGTCAAATCCCTTCACATAAGCCTCCCAATCCTTGCCGATGTTTTTGGAGCCCGTAATAAACTGCGCCATATTTGACTTTGTATAATCCAAAATCGTTGTCTTCAGCTGTGCTGAAATTTCAGCATCCTCTTCAGCGATGAATACACTGTTCGGATACATCTCTTTGGAATGATACGGTTCATTTTTCTTCGATTCTGTATTCAATCGTGTTCCATAGCCGCCATCTGCAAGCATATCCTGACTTGATGTCCAAGAAGAACGGTACTCATAAGTGCGTAGTGAAGGACCTATTTGTTCCCAACCATCGTTATGCGTTTGTTTTTTCTCTCCTGGAATGGATGTGTATTTTGCCTGATTGCCATCGATGTCCAATTCCCCATCCGTCGCCTTGCGCCAGCCTTTATTTTCAGGACCATTCTCCTGTAATACGATAGCTTCCTCTGTGTACAAATAATCAGCTAAACGTATGGCAGCGATCTGCTGCTCTTCTGTCGCTTTGTTGGTAATCGCAAATTGCGATTTGCTGATGCCAGCAAAGTTAAGTGATTGTTGAACGCCATTCGGTCCTTTAAGCGGCGGCAGCACCACATAATCTTTATGACGAGGCTGCGTATCCGACATGTTGTAGCCATAGCTTAGGAGCGCCGTCGTTACAGCCCCCATAATGTTATCCGGTTCACGGTTTGCCAGCTGCTGAATGGCGTCGGCATTTTGTGTGAATGCAGCAGGGTCGATCAAGCCTTCTTTATACAATTTATTTAAGTATTCAAGCCCTTGCTTCCACTCTTCTTTGTTCGCTACGAAGTCTACCTTGCCATCCTTCACGGATAAGAAGGTACCTGCGGTCTTCTCGGTATAATCATCCAC
>NZ_JBFUHJ010000035.1:0-32904 GCF_056402455.1 Paenibacillus sp. P4_A7
GGCTTATCTCACTCGTTATAAATTCCTTTTTGCTCATCATTGGTTATAAGCTGCTAGATAAAACGACGGTGATTTATACGATCATCGCTGTTGCATTCAACTCATTGTTTCTTCAACTAACAGAGAATTGGCACATTCAGTCTACTGAATTAACGGTCAATGCGATTTTCGGAGGCATATTCGCAGGAATCGGCCTTGGTTTGATTATAAGGGCCGGCGGTACAACGGCGGGATCGACGATTTTAGCTAGGCTCGCAAATAAGTATTTGGATTGGAACATTAGCTATTCACTCTTGCTTTTCGACGCGATCGTTGCCATCTCTTCTGTATACATTATCGGAGTACAGGGCCTAATGTTGACCATTCTAATGCTTTATATTGGAACTAAAGTGATGGATTTCATCATTGAAGGGTTAAATCCAAAGAAAGCCGTAACGATTATATCCGAAGAGCAGGACAAAATCGCCGCGCAAGTCAATCAACTGATGGATAGAGGTGTGACTGTACTATATGGTCGTGGATACTATTCCAAGCAGCCTCGCGAGGTTCTATACATCGTCATTAACAAACAAGAAGTAAGCCTGCTTAAGAAAATTGTGAAAGCACACGATAAAAACGCCTTCATTACCATCCATGACGTACGTGATGTATTCGGCGAAGGCTTTATCGATATTGCGAAGTAATGCTTATGAACAAATACAATGACTTTGCTCACATCTATTTTATTGTAATCCTACTATAATTGTTCGTATACAGATGTTGGGCTGCCTGTTGATGGTGGTGTCACAGCTAAGTAAGGCTAATCCTGACAATTAGTATGCTATCCCTGACCGTTAGAGGACTAAGACCACCGGCTAAGATCCTCGCACCGGTTTTTTTGTGCCTGATTTTGATTATGAGCCTGATTATGAGCCTATTGTTGTACTAGCCCTATTAGAGGTTTGAAGATGAACGCAAGCATTCTGTTAGGGCCTGGCATATTGATTATATCCATCCTGGACATTAACCAAACGAGGATGAGCAGCTTAACAAATACAGCCTTAYCCCGCTTAGTTTTTTTCAAAAAAGCTCCAACTCATTTCATCCT
Source organism: Paenibacillus sp. P4_A7 (assembly GCF_056402455.1). Classification (NCBI taxonomy): domain Bacteria; kingdom Bacillati; phylum Bacillota; class Bacilli; order Caryophanales; family Paenibacillaceae; genus Paenibacillus; species Paenibacillus sp. P4_A7. The sequence goes on from NZ_JBFUHJ010000035.1 coordinate 1,088, forward strand.
CCCCTCTCTTCTATAGGCATCCCCAGAATGTCCACCTGTAACTGACTTGGAACCACATCAAATGCTAATTGGTAAAGCTCTCTACTATCATCTTCAAACAACTTATCCTGAATGTTTAATAACTCCAAATTCATAGGAACCATTTTTGTACCATTTACTACGATATCCCCCTCCGCCCTTACTTCTATGGTCATAAATCATTCATCACCTTGAATTTTCGAAGTCAGCTTAATGCGAGCTCCAAATTACTCGAAGAAATAACATTAAAAAGGCCGCGCGCACAGTAAGTAATGTTTTTTCTATAATTCAAGCAAGCGTGAACTATTATTCTGAGGGGTACATCAACAAATGTATATAAAAGTAAGAAGTTATCTATTTGAAACTTGGGTTAAATTTCTTAATGTAACAGTAAGGACATTGCTATACGCTTCTACATCTATCGCGATGGAAGCACGGAAAGGAGAAACGAGTGTTGAGACTTGCTTGAAATGAAAAAATCATAGTTAATGTTTGAAGTTTCTCTACTCTAAAATAGAAAGGGAGCTACATTTATGAGATTGCATAAAAGATGGGTTGCTAGCGCAATTATTGCAGTTATGTTGTTGACACTGGTTCCAGTAGTGCAAGCAGAAGAAGGACAGTCGCCGTTCCGTAATCTCGCTCTTGGACTCGATTATGAATGGTCGGAAGAACCCGAGGCAAAGTATCCAGATGATAATAATAAGCTTACTGATGGCATTTATGGCGCATTAGATATGACAGATCCAGCATGGGTAGGACATGTAAAAAAGAAGACACGCGAAGTCGTATTCGATTTAGGCGAAAAAAAGTCCATCTCGAATATTAAAGCTCGCTTTATGCAGGATTGGCCAACCAGCTCGATACTTGTGCCTTTGACGGTCTCGATGTACGTCTCTGATGACAAGGAAAATTGGGGAACGCTTTCACACAATTCTACCCAGCTTCTTTGGGGAGATGGACCGCCAAGAGAAGAAATCTATGAATGGAATGGAAGCAGAGATGGAATTAAAAGCGGAAATTCTAAAGCAGAGATGGCGTATGCTCGTTATGTTAAAGTAACTTTTACGATGCATACCAGAGCTTGGACCTTCATTGATGAGGTCGAAATTTGGGGCGCAGATGGAAAGATGAATGGGGCAGAATCGGTTGTTACTGAAAAGCCTGCCCTTTTATTGCCCGGAGAAGCAACGGCCGGCATTAGCAATCTTGGATTGCTCTATAATGGTCAATACGCGAATGATAAGGGGACTTGGACGAAGGAACGGATTATTCCTAATATCAGTTATGTAGATCGAACAGGTAAGCCAGTAGATTGGCTCTTTGATGGTGTTCTTTATCTCGGACTTACATCACCTGCTGGTCGAGACTTCGGTGGTGGAGCAAATTTAGATGACTGGAAATGGTATTTGGATAAGACTTTTGCTGAAACTGGCGATATGCAGCAGTTAAATGAAGCAACCAAGGAAGTCGGAGTCGGGCTGAATCAGCCTGATCATAAGGTAAAGGTTGTTTTGATGATTCCAGATCCAGGTGAGAGTGTGAAGGATTTTGGGGATGTTGATAACGATGGTGTATCTGAAAGCTTCAATGCTTCTGACGTCGGGACAGAAAATGCGCTTGCAAATAGAGAAAAAGCGGTTCAATGGTGGTTAAATGAAGTGGAACAGAGATGGGGAGCTGAAGAGTATTCCAATCTAGAGCTTGTCGGCATGTACTGGCTGGAAGAACAAATCAGTACAAGCGCAACGGGGCCAGATTTGATTCGTTCAACAAGTAAGAACGTTCATGACAAGAACCTGAAGCTGTTTTGGATACCACACTCCTTAGCATACAAAAGCCATATGTGGAAGGATGTCGGGATTGATGCTGCAGCCTTCCAACCAAACTACTTCTTCGAACAATTGGGTGAAGATCGTCTTGAAGACGCTGCTAACATAGCTAAGCAATACGGGATGGGCCTCGAACTTGAATTCGATGATCGTATGGTGACGGATAGCGTATTCCGCGAGCGGTATGTTGATTATTTGAACAGCGGTGTTAAGACTGGTCTGATGGAAAACGGTTTTAAAGCTTACTACCAAGGTAATAATGCTGTATTTGATTCTGCGAAAAGCACTGACCCTGCAACACGTATTTTGTACGATTGGCTTTATCAGTTTGTGAAAGGAACGTATCAAGTAAACAACGCCGCTCCTCCAGAGGCAGATGTACAAATTAACGGCAAACCGCTTCAAAGCGAAGTAGCCGTGTCTGATTTGGAGCCTATTCAGTTTACTTGGTCGATAAAAAATGATGATGGAAGTGGATTGGTTAAAGCGACCGCCACTTTTAACGGAAGGCCTTATACACAAGGAACTGTCATTGATCTCGCCGGCAAGCCAGGGAAAAATGAGTTGGTCATAACGGTAGCAGCGGGCAAATCTCAGAAAACCTCTTATGTGATTGAAGCAGTTACAAACGCCTCCAACATGAAAGCCTTAGTAGCACGCTTCGATGAAACAAACCAATTCAAGAATGATAAAGCGGCTCGTTCCCTGATCAACTACTTGGAAATGATGAAGTGGTTCGAAGGAACCGATGAGGCAAAGGCTGCAAAGTACTTAAAAAGCTATAACGCTAAGCTAGACCTTCTGAAGAAAGATCACATCATTTTAGATGGGGCGTACGATACATTGAAGGAAGGCGTCTATTACCTAATTGGAAACTTGGCGTTGAATAAAGATGCAAAAGCATCTACGGTTGAAGCCTCCAATCCTAATTATGCGCCCGAGAAAGCTGTTGACGAATTCCCTGCTTCAAGATGGGCAAGTGAGCTAATTAACAATACCTGGTTCCAGGTTGATCTTGGTAAAGCGACTGAAATGGATACGATCAGAATCGATTGGGAATACGCTCGTGCAAAAACATACAAGTTGCTCGTTTCCGATGATAATCAAAACTGGACTAATGTCATTAAAGAAAATGATGGAGTAATTACAGCGAAAGATGGAAAAGACGCAGTTCATTTTGATCCGATCCAGGCTAGATATATTAAGTTTGAAGGAATTGAGAGAGCTACATTTTACGGATATTCCTTCTATGATTTTGGTGTCTATAATCTTTCGGGAGCCGAGGAAGTAAAGGCAATTGAAGGGATTAAAGCAGCAGTAGACACGGCATCAAAAAAAGTAACGGTAGATGGTTTAGTGATGAATGGCGACCTTGCAAATGTGAACTTGAAAGTACTTGATCCAAAAGGCAAGGTTCAATACGAAGCTAAGAAGACTAGTACAGAGGCTGGTAGTTTCCAATTCGAATTCACACTTACGGGTGAATTAGAGGGAACCTATGAGGCATATCTTGCAACAGACGGTATGAGTGAACCCGAAAAAGTTACTTTTGAATACAAGAGAGTACCGATTGGTGGAGGTCCGATAGTCACAATCCCCGACTTGTTCCAGCCACAATCGGATGGTTCAGTTAAAGCAGAAATCAACTCAAAGGTTGATTCGAGCGGAACAATGGCCATTGGCGTGGTCAGCGCGCAAGACTTGCAGAAGGCGATAGCTCGGGCGAAACCCGATAAGGATGGCAAGCTGAAGGTATCCATCGTGCTTAAGAAAAACGGCGAGGCAGTGAAATATGCTTTGGAGCTTCCAGCAGCTTTCTTGTCCGAACATCCTAATCTGCTTATTGATGTGACTTCTCCTCATGCAACCATAGTGCTTTCTGGACAGATGCTGGCGAAGTCCGGAGAGGCTGGAAAGCAGCTTCGCCTAATAATTGGTGAGCGTGATCGGAAGTCATTGGAACAAGATATACAGACACAAGTAGGTGCTAGACCGATTGTAGAGCTGTCTGCAGAAATGGATGGCAAGGCTTATAAATGGATGAATGATAAGGCTCCGATTACCGTCATTGTACCGTATTTGGCTGCAAATAATGAAGCAGCGTCGAAAATCGGTATACTGTTCATTAATGATCAAGGTATAGCTTCAGCGATTAAAGGAGCAGTATACTCTGCTTCTGACAAACAAATACGATTCCAAACAGACCGTATAGGCACATATGCCGTTTTCTATGAACAGTCCACATATCAATTTGGAGATCTCGATAACCATTCATGGGCGCAGGAGGCTGTTGAGAAGTTGGCAGCTCTAGGTATCGTGAAGGGCACATCGGCTGCAGCATTCAGTCCAGCCGAGCAGGTAAGCAGAGCAGACTTTATCTTAATGCTTGTTAGAGCGCTTGATTTGCAGGCAGAAGCAAATACGTCGTTCACAGATGTTCATCCGCAAGATTATTATTACGAAGCTGTAGCCATAGCTAAGCAGCTGGGCATCGTTAGCGGCATGGATGGCGAGCGTTTTGCTCCGAAGGCAAAGATTTCAAGGCAAGATATGATGGTCATGGTGGCTCGGGCGCTTAAGGCAGCAAGAGCGATTGATATCACTGGAGATCTCACCGCGCTTAACGGCTTCAAGGATGCAGACAAAGTGTCCAGTTATGCGGCAGGCAGTATTGCAGGCATGATAGACCAAGGTCTGATTCAAGGTGATGGAGGAATGATCAAACCAAACAACTCTTCTACCCGTGCTGAAACAGCTGTATTCCTGTTTCGACTATTGAATCATCTATCGAAGTAAATGAAAGTAAGCCGATCGAATATCAGACCATTGGTCTCCTATTCGATCGGCTTTTTTTGTGATGTAATAGCTTATAACAGTGCTCTGAACTGCTTCGCGCACAACAAAAAATATCCCCAAAGCAGCTTCAAGCTGCTTTGGGGATAACCCGTCATCTATACCGTCATTTCTTCCTTCTTCTGCATATCCGAAATCTTGACAGCCAGCCCCTCATGCAATCTCGAATGCTCGGCAGCAAATGCCATCAAGTGGCTTTGCAGTGACGCTGTTGCAGATGTTAAGCCATGGGATGGATTGCTATCAAACTGGCGAACATCACGCAGGAACGAGCTCACCATACGTTCATCACCGCCTCCGTGGCTGTCTCCTTCGACATTGCAGCGAATCTCAAGCTGTTCTCCAGTAACATAGCGGTATAACGTAAAGGAGCCTTTATCCATATCGCCAATGATTTCGCCCTGCGTTCCCATAATTTGAACCCGGCGTGTACCGCTTTGTGTCAGCCCTGACATGATGAAAGACGCGTTCGCTCCATTTTCGAATGCCATATTAACGACCTGATGATCAACGACATTGTTATCACAGCGATATACACAGCGCCCAAACGGTCCTTCTTTAAGAGCCTTTAATATCCCTTCTTGCGACAAATCATTCGTCATATAACGAGCCCAAGGGTGATGCGGTGGCTGCATATACATTTTCATTGCCGAGAAAGCACATTCCTTTTCAACCGCACAGCCATCAATACAGCGTTCCGCCGAGCCTTCCGGGGCATTCTCCGCTTTAAAATGAAGCAATGAGCCATACGAGCTTACGCTTGTACACGGCTGCTTCATCAGCCAGGATATAATGTCCAGATCATGACAGGATTTTGCCAAAATCATCGGACTCGTCTCCTCTGAATTTCTCCAATTGCCGCGCACATAGCTGTGCGTCATATGGTGATAGCCGACGTTCTCCGTTAATTGAATCGTGCCCACGGTTCCGAGCTCGCCATCCTCAATACATTTTTTGATTCCCGACCAGAAAGGGGAATAACGAAGAACATGCGTGACAACAAGTAGCCGCTTAAATCGATGTGAAGCCTGCTCCAGCTGGATACATTCCTCCAAGGACGGAGACATCGGCTTCTCTAGCATTACGTGATAGCCCAGCTCCATCGCTTTCATCGCCGGTAAATAATGCATCCGATCCAGTGTACAGATGATCATCACATCTGCAATACGACCTTGATCAAATGCTTTTTCCCAAGAATCATAGACATGCTCCGGGTCGATTTGATGAGTCTCCGCAAACCGGTTTCTACGCTCATCGTCCGGCTCGGCTACCGCGATAATTTTTAACTCATTCGGAAATTTCTCAGCATAGGGTCCATAAATGTATCTCCCTCTACTGCCTGCGCCTAGTAATACAGCTGTTAAAGTTCTCAAAACTTTTCCTCCTCTTGTACACCTTCTGTACTTCCATTTTAAAGGGACAGGCCGGGAGGAAAAAGAGATCGTTATTTACAATCCATATACTATTATTGACCTTGGATTTGCGATTGGCATCGTGCCATACGGAAGTCCTGTGGCGTCATTTCGTTCTGCTTCTTAAAAAAGCGAATAAAAGCGAGTGCTGAGTTATATCCTAGCGCGGCAGCAATTTCATTTACTTTCATCGATGTGTTCAGAAGCATGTCTTTTGCAATCAAATTCTTGTAGTCATTCACGTATTTCGATAAACCGATACCTGTAATTTGCTTATAGTGTCTGGACAAATAGGATGGATTCAAGCTCACATAATCTGCCAGAGCTGTTAAAGAAATATCAGTAGATACATGCTCCTCGATATAGCGATGCACCTTGTTAACAACCTCTGTCGGCAATTGCATACCTCGCAGCGTATTCCATTCAAAGAAGCAGTCGGCCATTTGCCTATAATACTGAATCAGCTCCGGCCATGAATTTGAATCTCCGTACCGATACAACTTATCCAAATCCAACTGTGTATTCATATAATCCCGGATGTCTCTGTTTTTATGGATATAGAACAGGAACACCGCCGAGAGGGAATGATATAATTCAATCTTACGCTCACTAGGAGCTCCCCGATCATTCCATATAGCCGTGAGCTCGACATACAGCTTGTTAAATTGCTCCCGATGGTTATTCTCGAGAAAGCTCATGAGCAATTGAACCCGAGCATGATAAAAGCTATCGTGATGGCTGCTCACCTTATCTTTGATCTCTTCCTTCTGAATATCCTTATCAGTCATAATGACCTCATTAAATAATCCATGCCCTTGCACCAAACCGTATTTGATCGATTGAAACCGCTCCGATAGGTTATTCCATGTGATCGCTTCGCTTCCGAGAAGGAAAGAAACCGAAAGTCCCAGCAGCTTCTTGCATGCTCCTTGAACATTTTCCAGAATACCGCTCGTATAACGGTGAGCTCTCATCCAGTCCAAGCTGCTGGGATCAGCGGACAACTCATCTGAGGCTTTCGGTTGAATGATCCAAACGATCTTTGTCAGCTCGAATACAACAGGGTAGCTTCTTACCTGCACCCTCAAATATTCGTCGCAAATATTTTGCATCGCGTAGGTCAACAACGCTTTATCCCGCGTGGTGAACAGCTCTTTCCAAGCATCTATCCTTCCAACAAGCAAATATACCGGCAATGCGGCATCAAGCGGAATATCTATTTCTTTGAAAGACTGATCTAACTGACTCTCCGTTACTTGCTTGCCTTGAAAGAGTCCCCACATATACTCCTTTTGCATCGATGGCAATGCCAATCTCATTTTCGATTGCGTTCTCGCGATCAGCTGTACCTGATCCTGTTCTTCTTCAATTTTCTCGATGGCTCGTTCCACAGACTGAACAATTTTCTCGTCGCTTTCTACCTTTAGAATATAATCAAACCCGCCGTAAGTAATGGCGTTCCTTGCATATTGGAAGTCATTATAGCCGGTTAGAAAAATAACTTTGCAGGCCGGCCACTTTGACCTAATTTCCTGCAACAGCTCGATCCCTTCAATTCCAGGCATCTTAATGTCTGAAACGACAATATCGATGCGATGATGAGACATAACCTCCAAAGCTTCTTCACCTGAATAAGCTTTCATCAACTCGATCTGCAAATGTTCTGTCTGTTCAAATAGCTCAAGAAGACCATCGACGATGATCGGAAGGTCATCGACAATAAGCAGTCTGTACATGCTGATTCCCCCTCTAGCTTACACTCAGCTTGATTCCTACCTGCAATCCGCCTAATTCAGATCGTGACACCGTAATGCCGTATTCCTCTCCGTAGCGCAGTTGAATTCTGCGATGAACATTCATAATTCCTGTCGTTTCCTCAATCCGATTCGTTGAATGGCGCAGCTTCTTCCGAAGAAGCTCTATATCTTCATCCGTAATGCTTTGGCCGTTATCTTCAACGTACATCGAAAATACATTTTCTTGCTGCTTACTATGCACCCATAACTCGCCGGGTTTAAGCATATTGCCTAACGCGTGCTTATAAGCATTCTCGATAATCGGCTGCAAAATAAGTCTTGGAACTTGAATAGCAGGAACTTCTCCTTCAAACAAAACCTCTATCCGTTCCCCGTAACAGATCGATTGCATCTCTACATAAGTGCGAGAATGCTCCACCTCAAGCTCGAACGGAATGTCATCCTCATCGTTGCGGGTAATGAATTGAAAGTATTGTCCAATATATAGACAAAATTGATAAGCCTTCTCCTTCTGACTATCTGATTTAATCAAACGACATAGTACAAAAAAACAATTATATAAAAAATGAGGATTAATCTGCGATTGCAGTCGTTTCAGCTCCGAGCGTTGATTCCGAATTTGCTGCTCATAATTTTCCTCAATTAATGTTTTCAAGGATCGCACAGTATTATTAAACGCTTGGTACAAATAACCGAACTCATCTGCTCCACGGTCGATGACCATCGGCTCAAGCCTGTTCTGCTGAACTCGACGGAAGGAGTGTACCAGCTTCATCAAAGGTCGATAAATAAATCGCAATAAAAAATAGGTGAAAAATAATACGATACACACTGCAAGTATGCAAGCCCACCAGAATAAGGCTCGATACATCTGCAATGAGCCTAAGACCGACTCTTCAGGTATACAGGTAATTGAATAGGAATTCCAAAATTTAGAATATTTATACACAGTAAGAAATCGCTTACCATTATAAATAATGGTTTCGTAGCCTTCGTCGGACTGCGATTCCCGTTTTTCCAATGCAAAGGCTTTCATTTCCTCCAACAAAGCCGACTCCACACCACTTTCGATGTTCCAGCCTCGTTCCAAATTAAGCAGCACGCTCTGTCCGCCTCTTGTCCCGCCAATTTGCGATAGCGTTTCCTTGATCTTAATAGTCGATAATTCAACCCCTACAATATATAACGGATTTTTGACTGTATTAATCGGATATTGCATCGTAATAAACAATCGATCCTTCCAGTAAATGAACGGTTCATCATACAATTTCTCACTATGCCGCATCGATCTATATTCAAGCTCACTCAAGTGAGTTTCAAAATTATTGCTCAGAATAGTACGTTTGATTAATGGAATATAGGCCTTTGCTTCTCTAATAAATGGACTTGAGTTTTTCATAAGCTCCAGTCTTCGCTGGATATCCAATATTTTGCGTGCCCGATCATAGGAGCTCATGTCTGTACCCGTTGCTGCAATTTCCATCAAATCTTTGTCCATCACATAGTTTGGCAAATAACGGCTAATCCGATCAGCTTCCTTATCCAGCGAGTCCATATAAAACCGTGTCGTATTCAGAACCGATTCTGAGATTTCATTGCGAACATTGTCCGAGCCCTTCTCATTAATCATCCAAGTAATCGCCATCAGCGGCAACAAGGCCGCCAGAAAGGCAGCCATAATTTTCTTGAATATGGAGGAGTCATGCAAAAAGAATGAGCTTTTCATCGTTTGTTCTCCCGTATTTATTTGTAGAGCACTCCGATACTATCCTTTCACACTTCCCATTACTATCCCTTTTATGAAAAATCTCTGTAAAAATGGATAGACAATAAGAATCGGAAATGCCGCTACGAAAATTTGTGCCGCTCGGCTTGTGCGATCAGACAGCTTGAGCATCAATTCGACATTCTCCGCTTTAATAAAGCGGAAATCCATCTTGATAATGACAGTCTGTAGAAACGTCTGCAGCGGATAATTCTCAGTATGATTCATATACAGCATACCGTCAAACCAACTATTCCAATGTCCCACCATCGTGAGGAGTCCCGTCGTTGCCAATGCGGGCAAAGATAGCGGTACATATATTTTCCATAATGTAGTGAAATGGCCCGCGCCATCTATACGCGACGATTCCTCGAGTTCTTTAGGCAAATTACGATAGAAGTTAAGCAGTAGGATGACATTGAACACGGGAATAGCTGTTGGTAATACCAAAGCCCACATCGTGTCTATCATGCCAAGTGATTTGACAGTCAGATAAGAGGGGATAAGACCACCGCTGAACAAAATCGTAAATACGAATAGCCAGGCATAAAAGGTTCTGAGCCGAAATTGACGAGGATCCTTGGATAGCGGATAAGCCGTTATAATCATCAAGAACATACTAATGGACGTTCCTAGAACAACACGCTGGATCGAAACCCAGAATGCACGCAAATATTCCGGTTTTCCAAATACATTATCATAAGCAGCAGTTGTGAAATCAATCGGCCACAGAGAAACCTGGCCGGCTGCCGCCGCAGCTCCAGAGCTGAATGAGATCGCCAATATATGAATAATAGGCATCAGACATAAGAAGGATATTAGCGCTAGAAAAATAAAGTTGCACGCTACAAATATTTTTCTGCCCAATGATCGGTTTGTAACCACGGTATGTCTCCCTTCTGAATTACGAGCGCATCATTAGAAAATGCGGTAATTCGCTACACGATAGGCTAAAATATAAGAAAGAGAAATGAATATAAAAGATACGATGGATTTCAATAGACCTACAGCTGTGGCAAACCCGAATTGCGCCTGTTGGACACCCATACGATAGACAAAGGTATCGATAATATCCGCGCTTTCATAGACCGGGGGACTGTACAGGTTAAAAATTTGTTCAAATCCCGCATTGAGTACATTCCCGATATTAAGCGTAAACATAAGCACGATGATCGGCATCATTCCAGGCAGTGTTACATGAAAGGTCTGTTTGATCCGCCCAGCGCCATCAATTTCCGCCGCCTCGTAAAGCGAAGGGTTGATGCCAGTTAGTGCAGCCAAATAGACAATCGTACCAAAGCCAAATTCCTTCCATACATCCGATGCGACCATCACATACGGAAACCAATCATTGCTGCCCAAGAAAAAGATAGGCTTTATACCGAATAAACCAAGCAGCTGATTGAAAATACCAGATGATGGAGACAACACATCAACTAAAATCCCACTTAACAACACCCAAGATAGAAAGTGCGGCAAGTAAACAAGTGTCTGGAACGTCCGTTTTATCCATTCTTTCCGCAGCTCATTAAGCAATATCGCAACGGTAATAGGTACAATCAGTCCAGCTATGATCTTCATTACGGCAATATAAACCGTATTGATGAAAATACGCCCGATATCCGGATAATCAATTAACAATTGAAAGTTTTTCAGACCAATAAGGGGTGAGCCGAACAAGCCTTTGTTCGGTATATATTTCTGAAAAGCCATAATAATGCCTGCCATCGGGACATAGCTGAAAATCAAAACCAAAGCGATTCCTGGAAGCAGCATCATATGAAGAGGCCATTCCCTCTTCCAAATCCGTGTTAGTACATTCATGTCATTCACCTCGCTGTTTGACTAAAGAGTTGATCCAATATGGTTAATAAAAAGAGGGATTGATTCATCCAATCCCTCGATTTATCTGCTTTGCGATTATTTATTTATTCGCGAATAACTCATTCACTTCTTTAGTAATTTCATCGCCGCCAAGCTTTTTCCAGTCTTCTACAAATTTATCGAATTCATCAACGGAAACTTGATTCATAATAATTTTGAAGAACACTTCGTCCCGCTTCTTGATCAGAATTTCCTGTCTGTCCACCATTGTTGGTGTTGGCGCGCCATAAAATTTATTTTGCAAATATTGTTTATTCTTCTGAATTGGCGGAACAAGTGAAAACACGCCCTTCGGGCCTGAAATCAAATATTCCCACCACATACTTGTATCTCCGTCAACGTATTTCATTGCACGCTCATACCGCGTTTTATGATCCTTCGTCACCAAAATACTTGTATCCTTGTTTTCAATCGCTTTCGGCAGTACTTCACCGTTGTTGTCCAGTTGTTTACCTACACGAAGAGGACTAAGCAGCCAGTAATTGTTGCCTTTCTCTACAAGGTCTTTACCAAATTCATATACTTTTTGTTCCGCCGTTGGATGATTGTCAACTGCAATCCAATGGTTAAGCAATCTAATGACGCCTTCTGGATGCTTCGCTTTCTTGGAGATGACATAATATTCGTCAACACCCAGTCCGATTTGCGATAAGGCAGGGTTATTATCCACTGTTGGAATCGGGAATGCGCCCCATTCCTGTACAACCTTTCCGTCCTTTACAGCGCCTTTAACGAGCTGAGCTGGTGTCCAAGATGCACCAAATACCATACCAATGCTATTGTCATAGATCAGTTCAGAAGCTTTCTCCACATCTTTAACAGCGAATTCAGGGTCAAGCAATCCTTTTTTGAACATATCCTGCAATGCTGCTAACGCTTCTTTCATTTGCGGCTGAATATCACTGTTAACCAATCCACCCTTGCCATCCTCGATCCAAATATTTTCATACGCATGATAGCTATTGAGGAATGCTCGTAATCCGGTTACACCTGTTTCAATACTAAAAGGGTTTTTGCTCACTGCGAGACCATATGATGTACCTGTACCGCCAGGAGCTTTGGTTTTAAAAGCCTCTGCAATAGCCATAAAATCAGCCATCGTCTTCGGTTCCGGCAAATTCAGCTCCTTCAGCCAGTCCGTACGTATATAAAGGTACTGATAGTTGTACGGGTTGTATGAGCTAGGAATACCCATTAGCTTATTGTCGAACATGGCTGTCTTCATCTGCATGCCGCCATCCATCGTTAGAAACTCCTTCGTTTCATCTGTGGCATTTTTGTCATACACTTCCGTCAGATCCATGATCATATCCGCTTCAGTCAGCTCTTTCAATTGCGTCGCATTAACCAAGAGGAAGTCTGGAAGATCATCAGAAGCGATTGTTATTTTTACTTTTTCTTTGAATTGACTGACATCGGCAATCCACTTGTTCGTAATTTTAACGCCAATGTCTTTCTCGTAAGCGTCATAGACAGCATTCTTTTCAAAGCTCTCGCCTTCATCAAACTTCAAATATTGATCACTTGGTGAAACCGTTGAAACTTCAATCACTTCATTTGTTTGCTCAGCCGTCGGGCTTGGCTGCTTATCTGGCTCTTTCGAGTTATTACCCGTGTTATTACCTGCGTTATTACCGCATGCGGTAATAGCCAAGCAAAGAATCAATGCGACGATCATGAGCACCTTACTATTCTTCTTCTTCATACTACCCCTCCATATTGTCTCAATATAGGCAGCTGCTGCTTTCATTCAGCTTCCCTTCATAGTTCTAGTATAGGAATGACAGCGACCTTCATCCATATACTAGTCTTTACTTTCGTATACACCTCTTGACTCCGCAAGTGCCAGCTTGTACGCAAGCGAGTGTAGATGGCCGATCCTGTCCTCAAAAAAAAGAACCCTAACTTTTCGCCAAAATAGTCGGGATTCTTACTGCAGCTTATTCAATTATAATTTATCTCAGGTTGATTCATTTCTTTCACTCCGAGTCCGTAAGTTTGATGATGCGTAAAATTTGTTCAGCTGCTTCTTCTAGTAAAGGCGCAGTCTGTTTCATTGCTTCTTCGAGCGTCATAGGCCGGTTAACAATACTTAAGACCGCTGTTACTCCATGCGGGTACAGGCTATCGATCCCTTTGCCGATAGATCCTGCCAGTACAATGACGGGCACTCCATGTGCCTGGGCAACTTTGGCTACACCGAATGGCGTTTTGCCATGCGCTGTTTGGAAATCCACCTGTCCTTCTCCGGTAATAACTAGGTCTGCTTCACGAACAGCCGCTTCAAGCTCTGTAACCCGAGTAACGATCGACACCCCTGATTCCAATACGCCGTTCAAGAAAGCAAGAATACCGCCTGACAGGCCGCCTGCTGCTCCTGTACCTGGAAGATCATGAATGGCTATACCTCGTTCACGTTCAATGGCATCTGCGAAATGCTTCAAGTTATTATCCAGCTGTTTAACCATCTCTACTGATGCGCCCTTCTGGGGGCCGAAAACCGCTGAGGCTCCTTTCGTGCCGACAAATGGGTTGTCCACATCACACGCGACAGTAAATCGACTTTCCGCAATACGCGGATCCAGCCTACTTGTTCTAATCATGGCTAGTTTATCTAAGCTTCCGCCGCCATATCCAATCTGATTGCCTTCCGCATCCAGCAAATCCACACCTAAAGCCTGCAGCATGCCGGCTCCTCCGTCATTTGTCGCGCTTCCTCCCACAGCCATAATAAAGTTACGGCAGCCTTGGTCCAGCGCAGCTCTTATCAATTGCCCAACCCCATAGGTCGTCGTAATTAATGGATTTCTTTCCTGACTTTCAATTAGGTATAAGCCTGATGACATCGCCATTTCTATGACGCAGGTCATCCCGTCCCCCAATACTCCAAAACCAGAATCAATAATACGTCCCAACGGGTCCTGAACAGAAGTTTTTACGAACTGCCCTTTTGTTGCATCGATTAGACAGTCCATCGTTCCTTCGCCGCCATCTGCCATCGGAATAACTTTGGTTACGCTTTCAGGTAGAGCTCTATTGATGCCACGCTCAATCGCTAACCCTACTTCCCGAGCAGATAAACTGCCTTTGAATGAATCCGGTGCTATGACAATGTTCATCCTTTGCTTGACTCCTCCCGCTTGTGACGTTGTTTGTAACTCTTATTATAGTGAGCGTTTTCTTATTCAACAATGTACGCCATGCACGAGACAGGCATAAAAATAATCGCGACCCGAGGAGCCCTTACAGCATATCGCCTATCAAATAGAGACTAGTCCACATAGGACACTTCTTGATTATCGACTAGCACGTCCTCTGGCTTATTATTTAAAATATTATCTTCTAGTACAGCAAACTTATCTCCGTATTCTTTAATAATATGCTGTTCTCCCCAATTGCAYAAGGAATCCAATATGGATTTCAAACTCCATCCATATTCGCTGAGCTCATACTCCACTTTGGGAGGTACTTGGTTGTAACTGATCCGATTCACTATGCCATCCTGCTCTAATTCTTTTAATTGCTGTGTCAGCATCTTTTGAGTGATAACGGGCATTACACGTTTCAGCTCGCTTGGTCGTTTCTTGCCATGTGTCAAATGACAAAGGATTACACATTTCCATTTCCCGCCTATAACTTCGAGTGTCGCTTCTACTGAAATATTATATTTTTTCTTGATCATGGCTTAACCCCCCACTTTTTATAGGTACTTTTTAGTGCGTATATAACTTAATAGTACCTATATAACATTAAAGTACGTACTGTTCATTTTTATATGATTAACTCATAATAGCATTTACCGGCCGGCAATACCAACACTAATAAGATAGGAGTCAAACATATGCCACTGGATAAAAAGAGAAGCACGTTAGCACTCCTAGCTCTTGCAATTAGCGCCTTTGCAATTGGGACAACAGAGTTCATCAGTGTAGGGCTGCTTCCCCTTATCTCTGAGGACTTAAATATAGCGGTCACTACATCCGCATTAACCGTTACTTTATATGCTTTAGGAGTAACTTTTGGAGCTCCCGTATTAACGTCCATGACGTCTACTGTTCCGCGAAAAACATTATTATTTTGGATTATGATCGTTTTTATTGTGGGCAACGGGCTTGCCGCAACGGCAAACGGAGTAGTCATGCTGCTGACGGCTCGCGTCATCTCGGCACTCGCGCACGGTGTATTTATGTCGATTGGATCGACCATCGCGGCTGACCTGGTACCCGAAAACCGCAGAGCCAGCGCAATTGCGATTATGTTCTCTGGACTTACTGTGGCTACCGTTACAGGAGTGCCCTTGGGTACGATGATCGGTCAACAGTGGGGCTGGCGTGCAGCCTTTATCGGAATCGTTGTTATCGGCATTATTGCCTTCATAGCTAATATGATTTTAATCCCTTCCGACTTGCGTAGAGGAACTAGAACACCGCTTCGTGATCAGATTAAGCTGGTTACGAATGGACGCTTGCTGCTTGCATTTGCTATTACTGCTATAGGCTACGGGGGCACCTTTGTCGTCTTTACTTATTTATCCCCGTTGCTTCACGATGTAACCGGGTTTAAGGAAAAGACCGTAGCACTCATTCTTCTTATATACGGAATTGCCATAGCTATCGGCAATGTGATTGGGGGGAAAGCGGCTAACCGCAAGCCTGTTTCAGCTTTATTCTATATGTTTGTTTTGCAAGCCATTGTACTTCTTGTCTTAGCGTTCACCATCCCGTTCAAAACGGCAGGCTTAATAACGATTTTCTTTATGGGATTGTTGGCCTTTATGAATGTACCGGGTTTACAAGTATATGTAGTGCTGCTGGCTGAACGTTATGCACCAAAAGCGGTGGACGTAGCCTCTGCAGTCAATATTGCCGCATTTAATGCAGGCATTGCGATTGGGGCATACTTGGGTGGTGTAGTTACTGATTCCATAGGTATTATTCATACAACGTGGGTCGGAGCATTGATGGTGCTGGGAGCCGTATTCTTAACCAGTTGGGCACGTGCTTTGGAAAGAAAAGACGAGGCAAAGCTCAAGAGCAGCCTTACGTAACACAGTACTTTAACCTAATATATTTTAAATATAACCAATACAATTTCAGGAGGATTTTCTTATGACAGCAAAAAACTTGCAAGATACAACAACACTACACAACGGTATTCAAATGCCTTGGTTTGGACTCGGCGTATTTCAAGTAGAAGAAGGAGCTGAATTAGTTAGTGCTGTAAAATCAGCTATAAAGCATGGCTACCGCAGCATCGACACTGCAGCCATTTATGAGAATGAATCAGGTGTTGGACAAGGAATTAAGGAAGCCCTTATGGAGAACAATATACCAAGGGAACAGCTATTTGTTACTTCAAAAGTATGGAATGCTGATTTGGGGTACGAATCTACACTGACTGCCTACGAGACAAGCTTAAATAAGCTAGGCCTCGAATATCTTGATTTATACCTGATCCATTGGCCTGTAGAAGGTAAGTTCAAAGAGGCGTGGAGAGCTTTGGAAACACTATATAATGAAGGCCGCGTTAAGGCTATTGGAGTAAGTAATTTCCAAATCCATCACATGGAAGAATTAATGAAGGACGCTGTCGTTAAACCGATGGTGAACCAAGTGGAGCTCCATCCACAATTAACGCAACACGAATTGGTCGATTATTGCAAGGAACAGGGCATCCAAATGGAAGCTTGGTCTCCATTAATGCAAGGTCAGCTGCTAGATCATCCTGTCTTGAAAGAAATCGCAGATCAGCATGGCAAATCGATTGCCCAAGTTATTTTGCGTTGGGACTTGCAGCGTGGAATTGTTACGATCCCAAAATCTACAAAAGAGTACCGAATTATAGAAAACGCGGCTATATTTGATTTTGAGCTATCCAATGAGGATGTAGCTCGAATCAATGGTTTGAATCAAAATCTTCGAGTGGGTCCAGACCCGGACAACTTCGACTTTTAATAGGATAGAGACGACGGCGCCATTTCCTTCAGCTATGAAGGGGATGGTGCCTCTTTTTTTGTCGTTCAACGTCAACCTCGCTCGAGGGGCTGTAATCAGATAGTCCCCTCCAAACATATGCTTCAATATATTGCCTTTCTATGTTTAACTTAGAATACCGTACGAATAGACTGCTTGCTCTCAGTTCTATCACCTCATGAAAAGGAGTTCATGAATAATGGAAAAAACAAGAAAAATAATAGGCGTCATCCTACTGGTCGCTGTACTGATTGTCGGCGGCTTCTTGCTGTATATTTCGGTAACGGATTATAAACCGGCAGACGTTATTTCGCTTTCTGTAGCGGATAACAAGGAGCTTGTTTTAAAGCAAGCAGAGCCTTTCACCGTTACGACCTTTAATATTGGCTACGCTGGACTAGATAAACAGCAGGATTTCTTCATGGATGGGGGAACGATGTCTCGTTCAAGCAGCGAGAAACAAACGAAGGCTAACCTTGATGCTATTACGTCATTTATGACGGATACGAGCTCAGACATCTATATTTTGCAGGAAGTAGATTTAAAATCTTCACGAAGCTTTAAAATCGATCAAGTCGATTATATTTCCGAGCAATTGCCTAGCTACAGCTATACCTTTACCCTCAATTACAAGGTCCCTTGGGTTCCTGTTCCTGTTCTTGATCCCATGGGCTCCGTGCGCAGCGGACTGTTAACCTTATCTAAATTTCAGAGTACGCAGGCACAAAGATTCGACCTGCCAGGCAAAGAAAGCTGGCCGCGGCAGCAGCTGGATCTCGACCGTGCTTTCATTGAAACTCGAATACCCGTTGATAACGGCAAAGAGCTTGTTCTCATTAATCTTCACTTGTCTGCCTTTGATAAGGGCGGTAATATTCGCAAACAGCAGCTGAAGTATTTGTCCGACTATATTCAGAAAGAGAATAATAAGAGCAGCTACATCATCATTGGTGGCGATTGGAACCATTCCTTGCCTGGCACTGATCCTAATATTTTCCCTACTACTCAAGCCTACCCTGAATGGCTGCAGCCATTTCCGGATCAATTTACACCGGAAGGCTTTCAATGGGTCGTAGACAAGGATGCCGCTTCTGTTCGCACGGTCGATGTGGCGTTTACGCAAGGCGTTAACTTTCAAGCTATCATTGATGGCTTTTTAATTTCACCTAACATTAAGTTGAATGCCGTACAAGGCAATAAATTAGCCTATGAGCATAGCGATCATAATCCGGTAACAGCTCAGTTTTCTCTAGAGTAGAATGTAAATACACCCAATTAGTTGCAGGAGTTGCGGAACTGCTCTGGCGTAGTACCGACAGCTTTTACAAATGTTCTATAAAATTGACTGACGCTTGAAAAACCGAGACCAAGGCTGATATCTGTAACAGACATACCCGTTCTTTGCAGCTTCAGCCTAGCCTCGTCCATCCGCAGCCTGAGTACGTATTGATAAGGAGTCACACCAATTGCTGCTTTAAAAGAACGAATAAAGTGATAACGACTTTGCAGTGCAATAGAAGCAAGCGTCTCGATTTCGATATCATTTGTATAATGAGCATGCATATAATCCAGAACCTTGCCCATAAATTGGTCTGTGCCGAGCACGATGGTTCGTGTATCAGAATTGCTATTGTTTTTGTGGTTTCCGGACAATGCCCCATATAAATAGTGAAGTACCTGCGACTCCAGCTCTTCTTGAGCTAAACGGTCCGCAGGATCATATGCCAACAGAATACTCATCCATTTGCGAAACTTTTCATTAAGAAAAGAAGGATCGAACTGCTGACGCAGAGCAAATTCAAGCTCTTCGTGCTTCGTGAGCTCCTTCAAACTGTTCTGGCTGACCTTAAAGATAAGTACGCTGGACTGCGCACCAATCTCGAAAAAGTGCTGGGCCTGAGGGTGCTGTACAAGCGCGTGCCCATCCACCAGACTATAGCTTTTATTCTCCTGCGTTATCTGGCATGAGCCATGCAACGGAATGGTAATTTGAAAATCTTGCTCATGAAAATGAGGGAGATTAATAAACTCCCCGTCTATTCGCCAGACTTCTAGCTTTGGCGTTGAGATTTGAACGATCATATGCTTTCACCCACTTTTATTATAGCAAAACTTGCGCTCTAACCAAGCAATAATCGCGAAGACAATTTACTATTTGCTTCGCTACAATGGGAAGAAAAAGAAAAGGTGATATTTTTGTCACAGACCGCAATAGCCGGAACGCCCAAACAAGCTGCTAACGTGATGCTGGTTGGGGTTAGTGTAGCGCATTTACTAAATGATGCGATGCAGACCGTTGTTCCTGCCGTATTCCCAATCTTCCAGAAATCGATGCAGCTCAGCTTCGCCCAGATCGGTTGGATTGCGTTTACGCTCAACATAACCGCATCAGTACTGCAACCGCTTATCGGGATCTACACGGATCGCAAGCCAATGCCTATTTTATTGCCACTTGGCATGCTATTCAGTCTGCTAGGCATGGTTGGTCTTGCCTTCGCCCCTAACTTACTAATGCTGATCCTATCTGCTGCCTTTGTCGGTGTCGGCTCCTCCGTCCTGCATCCCGAGTCTTCTCGCGTAGCGCATCTTGCAGCCGGTAAAGGCAAAGGGTTGGCGCAATCTATCTTTCAAGTCGGTGGGAATACCGGTCAAGCACTTGCCCCGCTAATGGTGGCTTTTATTCTTACACCACTTGGGCAGCTTGGATTTCTATGGTTTACCTTGCTGGCCGTTGCTGGCTTCATCATTCAATGGTATGTAAGCAGATGGTACGCTGATCAGAACCGTTTATTGAAAAAACAGGAGAGTCGTAGAGCTACAAATGTTGAACGTACATTGCCCAAGGGCTTTGTCTTCTTAGTAATAAGCACCTTACTCGTTTTGCTCTTTTCTAAGTTTGTTTATTTGGCAAGTATGACCGGGTATTACTCCTTTTATTTCATGGAGCGTTATGGGCTGCCACTGGAGAAAGCTCAGATTTCCCTATTTGCTCTACAGTTCGCGGGAATGGTCGGTACTATGCTCGGAGGCCCGTTAGCCGATCGGTTTGGAAGAAAAAAAATCATTTGGTTTTCGATTCTTGGGACCGCACCGTTTTCCATATTGCTGCCTTACGCTAGTCCAGTTGGGTCCATCTTGTTATGCTTAGCGGTCGGAGCCATTCTGATGTCAGGCTTTTCCGTCATTATTGTGTACGCCCAGGAAATGCTTCCTGGCAAAGTAGGAACGATTTCCGGTTTGTTCTTCGGGTTTTCCTTTGGTATGGCTGGACTGGGATCAGTTGTGCTTGGATCGTTGATAGACCAGACCAACGTTGCTTTTGTCATTCAAATTTGTGCCTATCTGCCTCTGCTCGGTTTATTTGCATTCCTGCTGCCGAAGGATGCCAAGTTAATGGGTCAATAAGAATGAATGGTCAACCATTCCGTCCTACATAGCAAACAAAGAGGTTATTACATGACCATGAGCCATGTAATAACCTCTTTATCGTTCCATTCTTCTCTATAATCTTTCACCTTACCAATTCGTTCTACGTTCCGGCAGCGGATCTTGATCTTGAATCAAACGCTGAACAACTATCTCCATCAACTGCTGCTTTACTTCTACAAACGCAGGCTCGAAGAAGAGATTACAGCTTTCCGCCGGATCGTCTTGCAGATCAAACAGCTCACCGTAGGCTTCTCGGGCAAATACGATTAGCTTATAACGTGCTGTTCGCAAGCATTTGGCATGAACGTCGCGATCATGCGCATCGTATGCGATCATAGCCGACTCGCGAGCGAGCGGTTTCAAGCCCTGGATAACCTCTAATTGTGATACTCCCTGCACACCGTATGACCGTTCCTTACCGATTGCATCCAGCAGCGTTGGAACGATATCTACATGCTCCATGAGTGCATCTGTTCGTTTACCTTTTGCAATCCCTGGGCCACGAACAATCATCGGAATTCGAGTAAGTCCCTCATAAAAAAATGGACCCTTGTACATCAATCCGTGATCGCCGAGCAATTCCCCATGATCGCTCGTAAATACGACAAGCACATTGTCATAGATGTCTTTCCGCTTCCAAGCATCCATAATACGGCCGATTTGTTCATCAATGAAAGTAATCATGGCATAATAATTACGAGTTAGTCGAGTCAGATGAGCCTCACTTAAAGCGTGTGCTTCTCCTCCGCCTGGCCAATAACCACGTTCGCCTTGTCTAAGCAAATGCTCTGGTCGAAGCAGCGGCTCGTTTTGATTAGCAGACGGAACTACAATTCCTTCTCTATCCGCATAAAGATCGCTATATACCTTTGGCGGGTTAAACGGATGATGCGGGTCTACAAAGCTGGTCCATAGAAACAGCGGCTGATCACCTTCATGGCCTTGGATGGCTTCAATACTTTTCTCGGCCATCCAATAGGTCTGGTGCAGCTCTGCAGGTATGTCACTCTCCCACACGTCTCCTACAGCATCCTTCGTTCGGAATCGATCACGATCGAAGCGGTCAGCCGCAGCGGAGTCGCGTTCACGCAGCCATTCCAAATATTCACCCACCATATTATCTTCAGAAATATGATGCTCGTCAAAACCATAATAAGTGCCGTCTACCTCTCTGCCGCGATCCCTGAAAGCAACTTCTTCCGCCTCATTAGAAAAATTGGTTTTGCATTGTGGCCGAAAGTGCATCTTGCCAACGCCCACTGTGCGATAGCCCAGCGGTTTTAAATGATCACATAAAGTGACCTCTTTTTCATCCAAAGATACGCCAATATTCCATGCTCCATGGACATGCGGGTACCTGCCTGTAAATATCGAAGCACGTGACGGTGTACATACCGGACTAGCACAATAGGCTTTAGTAAATACCGTACCCTCTGCCGCAAGCGCGTCAAGTACAGGTGTTAGCACAGCTTTATTCTCGAAACCCATAGCATCCGCACGCATCTGATCTGTTGTAATCATCCATATATGTGTTTTCGGTGTCATGCTCTAATGCACCTCCCTATTTCTGCTGCCAATTCCATACATCTCCCCTACACTAACCTTGAATGATCCTTCGTGCTCGACATCATCATATACGGAAAACGTTACCAATTCATACGACTATTGTATCATCCTCTTGTCCGTAGTTCCGMAAAAAAAAAGCGACCCGTTAAGGTCGCTCGTTATCAATGCCTATTACTTGACAGCAATTAAGTTTAGAAACTATACTAAATGCATGGAAAATAATAATAACACGCAATCAAACGAAAATAATGCTGGAAGCCGAAACTTCGGTCGCTTGATCATGCAGCTTCGGAGACTAGAAAGACAGCCCCATACCTTTGGCAGCGCAGGACCGCTTACCCCCAGTGAAATTCATACGATTGAGGCTATCGGCTCTGATGGGGCTGTTCTTATGAGCGAGCTCGCAGAGCGTCTTGGTATTACAAAAGGTGCAGTAACACAGCTTATCACGCGATTGGATGCGAAGGAGCTTGTCATACGCTCACCCCATCCCACCGATTCGAGAGCAGCCTTGATTTCACTTACCGAAAAAGGAAAGGACGCAAATGAGGCACATGAAGAGGTGCATCACCAGTTTTATGATCAGCTTCGTACGCAATTAAGTGAACAGGAAATTAATGTTTTCGAGACTTGTATAGAAAAATTAAACAACATGTTACGAAAATAATTTTTTTTGAATATTTAGTTTAGTAACTATACTATTAGGATGTAATAGAAGCAATCCACATTATAGAATGGGGTGAAGTCGATATGAGAAACCACATCATTGTTATTGGCGGCTATGGTCATGTGGGCCAAATGATTTGCAGAGAACTAAGTGAGCTATATCCAGGGAAGGTTTTTGCTGCGGGAAGAAGCCTTGAACGAGCCGAACTATTCAGCCAGACCACGGGTGGAAAGGTTCGGGCCTTACAGCTCGACATCAATGAACCGATCAATACGGAGGTTTTGGATCAGGTTAAGTTGGTTATTATGTGCCTGGATCCAACGGATACCCGCTTCGTTCGTGCTTGTATAGAGAAAGGAATTCATTATGTCGATATATCCGCAAATGGTTCCTTCCTTTCTCAGGTGGAGCAATTGCATAACGAAGCTTTAGCCGGCCATGCAACTGCAGTATTGAGCGTCGGTCTTGCTCCAGGAATGACAAACTTAGTGGCTCAATACGCCACACGTCTCATGGACCAGACCGATGAAATCGATATATCCATCATGCTAGGACTAGGTGATCAACATGGCAAAGCCGCAATCGAATGGACAATTGATAACTTAAGCACACAATATGAAGTCGTTAAGGATGGGCGTATGTTTTCAGTTGGAAGCTTCAAGGACGGTAAAAAGACCGATTTCGGGGCAGGTTTAGGACGCAAAAAAGCATATCGATTCAATTTTTCAGATCAGCATGTACTTCCTCTAACCCTTGGTGTGCCGTCCGTATCTACACGCCTTTGTTTTGATTCTGCACCAGTAACCCAATTACTCGCCTCGTTAAGAGCAACGGGTGTATTTCATTTATTGAAATTTAAGCCTATTCGCAATACTGTCGTTCAACTGTTTAGCAGGATGCGTCTGGGAACCGAGATGTTTGCCGTCAAAATAGATGCACGGGGGAAAACAAATCATGAGAATAGGCTGGTAGAATGCTTCTTCCAAGGGAAAAACGAAGCGGCTATGACCGCCAAGATTGCCTCTGCCGTAGCAAATCATGTTTACCGTACCTCATATTCTCATGGTGTGTATCATATAGACCAGTTATTTGATTTAGAGACCCTATTGCCCACTCTACATTCAAGGGTTTCTATTGAGACGAAAGTGAATGGAAATCTCATCACTCCGTAGGTTCCGTTAAAAAAGAAGAAGGCCCAGATAGGCCTTCCCCAAATGTTCTCTCATGATCTGCCGTTATTGTTGATTAACTTGTTGATTAACTAACCTTCAACGTTTTGATTTCAAATGCCGTAAACGTAAGTGGAATCGGCTGACCCTGTTCCACTGTCATATTTTGAATGGATTCCTCCATTAAATCAGTCTCTTCAACGCATTTATATGGAATTCCAAGATGAAGTCCTGCTTTGGTCCTTCCACCCAACGTTTCATACAAGCGAATAATCCAGCCGCTTCCGTCTTCTGCTTTCTTAACCGCTTCAATCATGATGCCCGGGTGATCTATCTCCATGAATGAACGATAGTCAGTCGTTGATTCGGCCGATGCAGATTTCTCCACAACATGAGCCTGCAACGGAACGTTAAATTCGTAGCCCGCTTTATACACTTCTGCCTTCAAGAAGTCATTTTCATGAGGCATTAGCGCGTAGGAGAACTCATGTGTTCCGCGATCTGCTTCTGGATCAGGATATTTCGGACTGCGCAGCAGGTTAATATCAAGCTCACTTCCACAAGCACGGAAACCATATTTGGAGTCATTCAACAACGCTACCCCGTATTGTGACTCCGATAGGTCAATCCAGTGATGTGCACAAATTTCGTCACGCACATGGTCCCAAGACGTATTTCGATGTGTCGGACGCTTTAAGTAACCGAACTGAATTTCACAGTTCACTTCATCGGTCACCAAATCGAGAGGGAATGCAGCTCTTAGCATGGTATCTTCCTCATACCAATCTACCTTCGTCMGGAACTCAACTCGGCGGCTGCCTTCAGCAAGCACGACTTGTTGAACAAGCTTCGATGCACCGAACACATAGGTCTGTTCGACAATGGATTCCGGCCCATTTACATAGGCACGAGCTTCCTGTAACACCAACGATACGGACGGTCTCTCGCGATAATCGACAGGGAAATCCCAAGCATCCCCACCCTTATCATCATATAGCACAAGCTTATTCGCTGCTGCGCCAGTCGGAATGAGTTCACGTTCTGCCACCTTATCATAGATGGAGGAAATCGTTCCGTCTGCTTGAAATTGAACACGCAGCACTTGATTCTCCAGTGCTTGCTCCGTTACTGCAGCATAAGCAGCTGTCGTATCTACATCCCCTAACCCTTCATTGAGCACAGTGTAGCCCATCGAAGGAACGGTAACGTTGCGCCACTTTCCTTCAACTAAAATCCACTCTTTACGTTCCCAAGGCAGCGAATTAAATACGACTACGTCAGCACCCTCTTGGCTTGTACCCAATTGATTCGCAAGCCCGGCATAACGCTCACGGGTCAACTCCTGGGTACGGGCAATCAACACTTCGTAACGTGCCACTGATTCATCATAAACACGTTTAATGGAGGAACCCGGTAAAATATCATGGAATTGATATAACAGAACTTCCTTCCAAATCTCATCAAGCTCCGTTCTAGGGTACGAAATTCCGCAATGAATTTCAGCGAGAACAGCTGCGAATTCCAGCTCTCGGAGCGCTTTTTCCATAAGGCGATTGTATTTCTTGTTTTTCCCCTGTGTCGTTAACGTTCCTTGATGCTTCTCAAGATAGAGCTCGCCGCGCCAAGTTTTGTACAATTCGTTCCGCTCGTTCAATTTATCAAGGAAGTCAATCGACGGCTCTTGGACAACAGGAGGTAAGCCAAGCAGATTTTTTTCACGAGCGATACGCTCCAAATGCTCTTCCCCTGGACCGCCTCCGCCGTCACCAATTCCAAACAGCATAAGTGCTCGATCCGATACGGATGAATCATAATATTCTTGCTCAATTTTAACGAGAGAACGTGGAGCACCTGCTGAATTATACGTATCCTCAGGAGGCAAGTGCGTTAACACTTGGCTGCCATCAATCCCTTCCCACATGAAAGTATGATGCGGGTAATCGTTGACCGTATTCCATGACAGCTTCTGCGTCACCATGTAATCGATTCCTGATTTTTTCAAAATCTGTGGCAAAGCTGCTGTATATCCAAAAATATCAGGTACCCACAACATGCGAACACGTTTGCCAAACTCCTGCTCATAGAACTGTTGTCCATATAACACTTGGCGCACAARCGCTTCGCCGCCTGACACATTAGAGTCGGGCTCTACCCACATCGCACCTTGCAGCTCCCAGCGTCCTTCAGCAATCCGCAGTTTAATTTTGTCGTATAGCTTTGGATAATGCTCTTTCATCCATAGATAGAGTTGGGGCTGGCTAGCTCCGAATATGTAATCCGGATACAGCTCCATGTTTTTTAATACGGTTGAAAAAGTACGAGCACCTTTACGAATCGTTTCCCGAATTGGCCATAACCAAGCGAGGTCCATATGCGCGTGTCCAATCGCACTAATGGTCAAGGTTGGGTCGCCGCCGCGTTTTGCCAATTCTGGCGCTAAACGCTCACGCGCTTGGATCGTATGCATTTCATCGAAGACATTCATCTGTAAAGACACATCATACAAAGCTTGCATGATTTGAGCTCTCCGCGAAGAATTAGCCGGTAAATGCATGGCAAGCTCCAGCAGGACCTCATAGTCATAGAATAGCTGACGCATTTCTTCATTACAGATTGCGATATCCGCCTCTTTCAAAGTGCCGCTGCGGTACATTCCGAATAAATCATTACATCCCGCATCCGCCCACACATCAATGACCTCGTTGCCGATTGCAGCTGCTGCTATGTTCACAACACGCTTTCCTGGCAAACCATGTGATGTATCAAATTCAGAGTTAATATTCGTAAGCCCTTGCTCCGGCGTTCCTTCCGTGTCMACCAAACATAACTCACCATTAACATCAATGAGCAAAACGACTTTACTTCCTGCAGCTTCAGCAGGTACTTTTCCTTCAAAATGGAACCACGCACAGCCCCACAGGTCTGCCCATTTATCTCCTGGCTTAATCTCTTTAAGATGAGCACCCGATAATCGTTCTGTATATATAACAGGCTCTTCAGTTACATAAGCTTCAACAGCTAAAGCCGCTACCTTTGTGTAAATCTTAGATTCAATCTTCCGTTTGAATTCCGCTAATCGGTCTGGGTTAATTGCTGTATAGGGCATTATTATTCCTCCTCAGAGTATTATGCATATTAATCATATATCAAATATATCATTTATTCATTTTTATTGTAAATAAGAAATTGTAAATCGGCTCAATCTCAAAATGAGTTCTTATTTACATGAGGCCGTATGCGGACGGTGCAGGGCATCCTTTACCATCTTTCTACTTCAGTGCACGTAAAGGGATATATGGGCGATTAGAATGGATATTGTACATTCAAACTGCTTATTTTTCACGTTTCAATGTGTTTGAATGGAAAAGATACAATCAAATAACAAACTAGAAGCTCTTTATCTGCGTAACAGGTGATTAGCTTGGATGAAATACAGTCTGGGACAAATACAGCGTTTTTGAATTGGATTTGATTGTATAAAATACAGTCAAATCCAATTCGAGCGATCAAACATTGATGAATATGCTATATTTGATATATAATACAGACTAGTATTTACTATTCGAACGGAGGGCAGTCTGATGAAGAACGATCGACAACCACTATATATGCAAATCAAAGATCATTTCAAACAACTGATCTCCTCGGGTACCTTATCGGTTGATGATAGGCTTCCTGCCGAGAAGGACTTAATCAAGCAATTTGATGTGAGTCGCATTACCGTTGCTAACGCTCTAGCTCAACTGGCCAAAGAAGGCTGGATCTATCGCATTCCCGGACGAGGCAGCTTCGTTAATAAAGAGGCCCTTCAGCTCATTCAAGAACAACATAAAACGTCAACATATGACGACAATAATAAAGCACATTTAACTGCTTCAACATCTCAGCGTAAAATGATTGGTTTCCTCATCCCCAATATAACGGATTTCTTCGCGATTCGCTTACTGCAAGGGATACAACAAGTCTTAGACGGTACAGATTACTATCTTGCCATCCAATTCACACATAATAGAAAGCATCTGGAAAAAGAAGCTTTACTGGACTTTATCCAGAAAGGGGCCGTAGGACTCATTATCTTCCCCGTTGACGCCGAGAATTATAATGAAGAAATTTTAGCTTTAAAGTTAAAGCATTTCCCATTTGTACTAGTAGATCGTTACTTTCCTGGCGTGGAAACAGACTATGTTTCATCCGATGGTGCTCTAGGCGTAAAGCTCGCCATTGATCATTTGTGGGATCTCGGACATCGTAAGATTGCTATTTGTTCAGACTCTCCGATGCCAACCTTGACCGTTGAGGATCGGCTCGCCGGCTATATGGAATCAATGAAACAAAAAGGCGCACTTATCGATCCTGCACTTATGCTGACTGAGTTCGATGTAAACTATAACAGTAATGATGAAGAGCAGCCTTTATATCGCTACATCAAGAACGGAATGGCTACCGCATTTATCACACTTAACGCTAGACTAGGGCTGCATATTGCCTCCATTGCCAGAAAATTGAACATTCGGGTTTCAGAGGACCTCTCTATCGTCACCTTCGATGACCCATCGCCCGACTTTGATGAATTAGGCACTTTCTCTTTTGTCTCTCAGGGTGAAGAAGACATGGGCAAGACAGCGGCGAAAATTCTATTAGATTCACTCAATAATCCAACGGCTTCACAGCCTTCCTATCAGAAAATCATTCTTAAACCGGAGCTTGTCATCAGACACTCGACAGGCCCGATCCTAAGAGAAGTAAACACTCCTATTTAATCAATAGTAATCGACTTGCTGATAAACGATAAAAGGCACCCGAAAGGTTAATGTAACCCTTCGGATGCCTTAGTATTTTACTTTGCAAAAGCTGATGCAAATTAAATAAATCAGCTTTTTTAATATACTCAGTCTTAGTTGCAGTGCTCCTCAACTTTAACTTCCCGCTCTGAATCCCACTATCATAAAGTTCTTTCGATTCCCCATAAATTCACCATTATATTCCAATCGATATACCCATTACGATATGCTGGCTTTAATAGCTTCAGCAAGCTTTTCCATTCCCGCGCCAATCTGTTCTACAGAGATATGGGATACGTTCAACTTAATGATCTTCTTTCGAGGAAACGCTGTTAGATAATGTCGATCAGCCGTTTCAATTACCACGTTTCTTTTCTTAGCTTGTAATATCAGCTGGTTCATATTTACCCGCTTGTCCAGCACAATATGGGTATGCATACACTCTGTCGGTTGGGTGAGAGAAACAACACCTGACAGCGCTCCTCCCATATATTGTTGCAATGAATCATTCAAGGCTTGAGAGCGCTTGATATAAGGCGTTTGAATTTTATAGGAGTGATGATCGAACATACCGCTTTTTATATATATTTCTAGTGCAGCCTGCGAAATCATGGAGCTATCAATATCAATATATTTCTTAAACTGGTGAAACGCTTGTGATAGCGCTGGTGGAACTACCGCAATACCTATTCGCAGACCAGGGAACATAATTTTAGAATAGCTTTTCAAATAAATGACCCGCTCATGTCTGTCATAGGCATAGAGCGGGTCTGATTTGGTATTCTGGTCAAAATCCGCCAAATAATCATCCTCAACGATATAAACATCATATTTCTCCGCAAGCTTCAATATCTCTTTCTTGTCCTCTTTCGAATAAGACGTTCCAAGTGGGTTGTGAAAGCGCGGCATCGTATAAAAAAACTTAATGTCCTCCTGCTGAAAAATCTGCTCCAGCCTGTTCAAGTTAATACCTTGAGCTGTTCGCTCGATACCCATTGCTGCGCGTTCATATTGATTGATATATTCGATTAGAAGATGGTAGCCGGGCTGCTCAACCAGTATCTTCTCCTTCCCATTGGGAAAAGGAATCGACTGTAAAATAAACAGCGCCTGTTGTACACCGGATGTAACGATAATATGTTCTTCCTTCGCAAAGACTTGATCATCTTCCAGCTGTCGTTGAACAACTTTAACTAGAGATGGCAAGCCTCTTGACGTACCATAAATAAACAGATCCTGCTGATAGGAATCGATAGCTTTTCGAATACAGTGTTGAAAGTCAGCATACGGGAACTCATTCCAATCGGGAGCGGCATTCACAAAATCATACACGCCTTCCTTATCGGATATAGGTTTAAATGATTTCTTAAGTACATAGTGACCACTGCGTGGGACAGAGTAAATGACTTGCCTTTTCTCAAGCTCCTGAAGTGCCTGAATTACTGTGCTTTTATTGCAGTGATACTGCATACATAACGCACGTATTGATGGAAGTTTCTCGCCTTCCTTATATGCTGCGGTTTTGATCGCTTGCTCCAAATCATGCGATATTTCAATGAATTTATACATGTCCCTCACCCTTTTGTACCGGTACAGTTGTTGTTTATTCCGATTGTATCATTTTGCTGCGGCGATTACGATAACGATACATTCAAACGACAACAATGGAGGGTTTACGATGTCAACATTACAAAAAGGATATACCGCAGCTCTGCTATATTCGATCATTATTGGGTTTTCATTTCTATTTGTTAAAATAGCTCTGACCAATGCCAGTCCTATCGATACTTTAGCTCATCGATTCACGCTATCTTTACTTGTAGCCTCAATCCCGCTCGTGATGAAAAAAATCAAATTTACAATAAAGTGGAAGGACTTACTTTCCATATTGCCACTTGCTCTCCTTTATCCGACAAGCTTTTTTGCCTTTCAAGCTTTCGGACTCACTTTTTCTTCTTCCTCGGAGGCAGGGATCATTCAGTCCACTATTCCTGTTTTCACTTTAGTATTAGCAGCGTTTCTGTTAGGCGAAACTTCAACCCTGCAGCAAAAACTAGCTACCTTATTATCAACAGCCGGAGTTGTTTATATTTTTGCAATGAAAGGCTTTAATCTGTCCAGTTCAAGTTTTCAAGGCTCCATCCTTATACTTCTCTCGGCTCTCGCAGCCGCCAGCTATAATGTGCTAGCTAGAAAACTGACTAAGAAGTATTCCTTGTATGACCTCACCTATGTCATGCTTCTAATCGGTTTTATTGCGTTTAATTCTACAGCGCTCATCCAACATCAAGCAGCAAATACTTTAACCCTTTATTTTCAACCCTTTACCAGCTCAAGCTTTTTGCTATCCATAATTTATTTAGGGGTTCTCTCGTCTCTTGGTACAGCCCTGCTATCTAATTATGCTTTATCCGTTATGAAGGCCTCACAAATGAGCGTATTTAGCAACTTAGCCACTTTAATGACTATTGCTGCCGGTGTGTTATTTTTGAATGAACAGCTTCGTTATTATCATATTATTGGTGCCATTATGATTATTGGAGGCGTTATTGGCACCCATATTCATTTCAAGAAATCCAAACAAGCTATACAAATAGAAAGGTAATTTATCAGAGGAAATGATTGCATAAAGTGTGTCGAGGCTGCATTCCGCGATGTCCTAAATCGCTAACACACCTTGTGCACTTCATTTCCCCTTTATATCCTTAGGTC